>JBGTHU010000856.1:0-7787 GCA_041745975.1 Mariniblastus sp. | reverse complement strand
AGCTGGGGACTTGATCAGCACTAACACTCGATAACACAATTTTATTTTAGATCCGATGGTTGGGAATGAGACTCGCAAAAGGCAACTGCCGCAGCAACCAATTGGTTGGGTCGAGTTTGTCGCGCCGGCCAAAATCAATTTGTTTTTGGAACTGTTGGCAAAACGAAGTGATGGCTATCATGAGCTGGAAACCGTAATGGCTACCGTCGCACTGTTCGATCGAATCCGCTTAACCGCCCGCAATGACGATCAGTTTACGCTGAAAGTTACGTTTCAAAAAAGTGTTTTCCCCATTTTACCTGATGTACCGACCGACGAGCGAAATCTGGTAATTAAAGCAATCATACGACTGCAGAATGCCGTGTTGGAGAAATGGGGCATCAAGAAGTCGGGCTGCGATATTTGGCTGCACAAAGGAATCCCAGTGGAAGCGGGTTTAGGAGGTGGTTCGAGCGACGCGGCAGCCACTTTAATGGCTGGCTGTCAATTGTGGCAAGTGGCTTTCAGTCAAGCAGAACTGGTGGCGCTGGCCGAGCAGCTGGGGAGTGACGTACCCTTCTTCCTTTATCAAGGAACCGCACTCTGCCGCGGAAGAGGAGAGCATGTCTTTCCATTGGGCAATGCTCCTCAATTGGATATCGTAATCGCCAAACCAAGCAGCGGACTATCGACCGCAGAGGTGTTTCAAAATGTCAAAGTGTCGAATTCGGTAAATTCGCCCACAAAATTAGTTGACGCGGTTATCTCGGGTGACCGATTTCAAATTGGCCAACAAATGTTCAATCGTTTGCAAGAATCGGCCATGGAGTTATGTGAAGATTTGCCTTGTTTGGCAGATTGTTTTGAAAATTCCGCAGCTTGCGGTCATCTGTTAAGTGGCAGCGGCACCAGCTATTTCGGACTGTTCAACTCATCGAAAGTCGCCCTACAGACTGCTCGCTATCTGTCGGCCCGGCTTCCACAAGTCAAGTTTTTTTCCACATCCACGCTTGCCAGAGTTGTTTGACTGGGCAACAATTACCCTTTAGCTAAGGGATTCGATAAACATTGTCACGTTAGGCGATCGGCAGTTGAAAGTTTTACGTCTTAAAGGTAGCCTCGCATTTCCAAAATGCATCTATTAATGTTAAATTTTTATCTGCTGATCGCCCTAGCGACAACCGTTGATTGTGCTACGAGACATTACACAGCTTGAAGGTTTACTTTGTCGTTGTGGAGATAAGGATGTGGAGATAAGGATGTGGAGATAAGGATGTGGAGATAAGGATGAAGTCGGCTAAAGGAATGCCCGGTAGTCGAAGCAATGGATTGCAACACCGTGAAGGAGGATGACCTTGGAAATCACTGAAGTACGCATCAAGTTAATGGAAGGCTCCGAGGATCGATTACGCGCCTTTTGTAGTATTACGTTTGACAACTGCTTCGTCGTGCGAGATCTGAAAGTTATTCAAGGTAACCACGGGCCGTTTGTGGCCATGCCCAGTCGCAAGTTGACTGGAAACTGTCACCAATGTGGTTCCAAGAATCATCTGCGAGCCAATCACTGCAATCATTGCGGGGCCGAATTAAAGGATCAATCTGTTTTATACGATGCGACCGGTCGAGCCAAACTCTACGCGGACGTGGCCCATCCAGTCAATGCGAGGTGTCGAGAAATGATCCAAAAACGGATCATCGATGAATTGAACCGAGAGATCGAATTGGCATCGCAACCAGGATACAAGTCGCGTTACGATGACGAATACTTTGATGACGACTTCAATGCGGCTGAGTTCGAAGCCAGCAACACGCTGCCATCCGAGCCGAAAGATCCGCCGACCGAAACAAAAACAGAGTCCTTGGATCCCCCGACGGTGCAGCGATCCGACTCGTCCCATGATTTGGCCCCCCCTCATAATTCGCCTCGCGAATCAAATGCGAGCCAACCCTCCAACGATCGGCAACAGCCTCAACAGCACGACGGCCAGCCATCGAAAGTGGATCCCAAAATTGATTCTGACGATTTTGGCAAAGGAATTGATTGATCCGCCTCAGGCGATGGATTGTTGTTAAGGGATTTAACGATTTTACCATTAGGTCAAGTCCTGAATGTTTGGATAGTGCCTCTTCTACTCAGTCAATCATCGGAAACAAGTTCTATACTTTCCGAACTTTTCTGATCTCTTATTCGTCTCGTGGAAGGTAACCAAGTGGATATCGCAACCATTATTGGCTTGTTGGCTGGATTTGGATTAATTGCTTCGGCGATCATCATGGGTGGTGGTGTTGAAGGATTCAATTCGTTCATCGATGCTCCGTCGCTGATGATTACGGTCGGAGGCTCGATTGCCGCTTTGTTTATCAATTATCCAATGAAAACGGTTTTTTCTACAGTCAGCGTGGTAAAAAAATGTTTTCTGTCAAAAGTCCCAAATGCCGCCGATGTGATTCGGCAGTTTAAAGAGTTGGCCACTATCGTTCGCAAGGACGGCATGTTGGCATTGGAACAGGAACTGGCCAAATTAGATGATGAGTTCATGAAGCGCGGCTTGGAACAAGTAATCAGTGGCGCCAATGAAGCGACATTAAAAAATGTATTGGAAACCGAACTGTCGGCGATTGAGACTCGACATGCAACTGGGAAACAGATTATCGACTCTACCGGTGCTGCAGCGCCGGCGTTTGGCATGATAGGGACTCTGGTCGGACTGGTGCAAATGCTGCAATCGTTGGATGACCCCAGCCAGATTGGAGGCGGGATGGCGGTCGCACTTTTGACGACCTTGTATGGAGCGATCATTGCCAACGTGGCTTGTATCCCCCTAGCTGGCAAATTGGAAAGTCGCAGTAAAGAAGAAACCTTAATTCGCGAGTTGATGGTGACTGGGTTGGTAGGACTGGCTGAGGGACTGGCCCCTCGTGCACTCGAAGATAATTTGTCGGCTTACCTACCTCCCGCGATTCGGCGTAGTTTGCAAGAAGCCTAGACCTGGGGACTTTGGAACGATGGCAAAACAGAAAAAATTCCCCCCCCACAAGGAAGACATTCCCGCTTGGTTTTTGACCTACAGCGATGTGATTACCTTGTTGATGACGTTTTTTATTTTGCTGTTGACGTTTGCCACGACCGAACCTGAAAAATTTGATCAGGTCTCCAGTAGTATCTCAAAAACGACATCGGGACGCGGATTAATTGGCGAGCCGTTGAAGAATAAGCCGGAAGATTCTTTGGTCGCCAGGGTGCGACCGCCGGCTGCCAGGATCGCCACCCGTGGAGCGACCATGCCGCCGATTACCCAGGCACCATCCCGCGAATCGTTTGGTAAGGGCTTACAAGAACTAGATGAACAAGATCGCCAACACAATGAAACGACTAACCATCATTTCGATATCGATTTCAGCCAATTGATCAATAACCAGCAAGAAATTTCCCCCCTTGGCGAAAACATATTGAAGTTGCTATCCAGTCAATTAAAGGATCTACCCTTCGAAGTATCCTTTCAATTTCAAGACGAGTCGAAAGCACCATTGATTTCCAAATTCATGATTCACTTAACGCGGCAACATGGCACCCACCCCGGGCAAATGAGTCAAACCCTAGTGCGGACTGCGGATTTTTCCCGCGGTAAATTGAGAATCGTCATTCAACGCCATCTTTCCGAAAAATGACACCCACACGGTCATCAATCAGGTTTCCATGAGTCGAAAAATCAAACCACCCCCCAAAAAACCTAGCAAGGCTTACCTGGTATCCTTTGGCGATACCATGACCGCTTTGCTGGCGTTTTTTATCGTGCTAAATTCTTTGGCGGCTGAACAAACCGGAATGCAACTGCACGCCGGAACAGGTTCTTTCGTTCGCGCGATGAAGAAAACGGGTTTCCCCGGTTCAATCTTCAGCCAGAACTCAGATCGAAAAGTTGCACTGCCGGCTCCTTCACCCGTGTACGCCATCCCAGAAAACGAAAAAAAACGGGAATTAAGTACCACCGATGGACCGGATGATGAAGGGAAATCCAAGTCGGTTCGTGATCGTCAGTCCGACAATTTCCAACGTTTCTTAAATGAAATGGACTATCGATTTTCAATTGTAGAACAATCTCCCATTGCGTCGCAGGTAGTGTTTGATTCGTTCGAGCAACTACGGCGAGAAGGCGATTCCGTCTTAGGCCCCAATGCTTTGCAAATCGTCTCCGACGGAATCAATCAACTCAGCAGTCACCCAAGCTATGAAATTGAAATCATCGTTTGGGCCAACATCCCCAGCGAACAAGGGCTCAATCGCGCAATGTCACAAGCAATGGCCATCGAAAAATACTTGGATGCCAGTTTCCGATTTTCCGGTGATCAGCGTAGTCGATTACAGGTCAGTTCAAAAAACTGGTTGTTCTCTGACGCCAAACGGCCCAAAATATCGTTGGTGATGTCCCGTCGTGAATCACAACCATAAATTGCAACCCCGAATGCGAATGCATTCGGGTTGCCGTTCAATGTCAGCCAAAATTTTGGCCGATCTCTCAGCCGCAGACATCGCTTGTTCACGACCGGTTGAAAAATGTGGTGGACGGCTATTCAGGTTTTTCTAATTTCACATGCAACTTCACGACCGCAGCTTGCCGTTTGAGCGTAAAGATTACATTGCTCCCTTCGTTGGCGCGAATCGAGCGAGTCAATTCGCGTCGACTGGATATCGGTTGACCGTCGATTTCAATAATTTCGTCTCCAGCCAGCAAGCCTGATTTTGCGGCAGCTGAGTTTTCATTGACCGATTCGATGATCACTTCCTCGCGATCGGAATCCAGTGAAATGCCCAAGGAAAATGGTTCAGGTTTTCCATATTTGAGTCGATCGTTACGAGCCATCGTATCGACGATGACTTGTTCGGCATAGTCGATTACTCTGACGGCTCCCTCCGTGTTGATTGCTTCGAAGGTATCGCCTGGAGTATGATAAACTTCGTGCAATCCGGTATGAAAGAAAATGTTTGGGATCTGCCGAGCGTTGAATGGCATGTGATCGCTACCACCGGACATGCGAGTAGGGCGATCCAACTGGAGTGACGTTTGCTCATTGGCGGCTTGCAAAATCGGCCAAAATTCGGGAGATGAATCCCAACTGACGACTTGTAGTTGGTCGTCTCTCAACCAGCCAATCATATCGAAATTAAACATGGCAACGGTATCCTCGAGGGGGAAGAGTGGATTGTCGACGTAATGCCGAGCCCCCAGCAATCCCATCTCTTCAGCAGTGAAACAGATGAATACCATTCGTCGCTGCGGTTTTTGATCACTGGCCGTGAATCGTCTGGCCAGTTCCAGCACGGCAGCAGTTCCTGATGCGTTATCGTCGGCACCGTAATGCACGTTCCGGTTTCCAGGTGCTCGTGAACCATAAGCACCGCGTCCAAGGTGGTCGTAATGTCCACCAATTACGATGGTCTCATGCGCATGGGGGCCTTCTCCTTCGATCACGCCAACGACATTGCTGGTCGGGGCTCCTTTGATTTCGAAAACGCCATTCCATTTGGCTGACCAGCCATCAATAACTTGCGAAAGAGGTTCGACCGTTTCATCGATTTTGTCTTCGACCGCCGCCAGATTATTCAACGTATCACCGGTAGGTGTCTTGATCGGAGATTCACTGAAAATTTGATCAACCACCTGGCGTTTCACCTGTGCAAAGGGAATTCGCCCAACGCCCAGAAAATCGGGCGCAACCAATTCGTCCAATTCTGCATCGGGTGCCGAGCGAGTCGCATTGACCATGATTATTCCCGCGGCACCCAATCGTCGAATTACACCGGCTTTTCCACGGGCTGCCGAGTATCGAGTCGGTGATTCGGCGCTGAATACACTGTTCTCATTTTTTCCGGCAGGTTCCAAGTTCACCAGCACGACAATCTTTCCTTCGACATCGACGCTGGCGAACTCGTCGAAATTAAGTTCTTCCGCGTTGATCCCGTAACCGACAAAAACCAATTCCGATTCTAATTCATAATCTCCACGGGAAATCAATGTTTGAAACTCTTTTCCCATTTCGAGTTCAATCGTTTTTCCGTCGGGTCCATTAAGTGTTAAACTGCATTGCTCGGGGACAATACTGGGCGTGCGACCGACCTCGAAGGTTTGGAGAAAACTATCTTGATTGGCCGGTTGTAAACCGATAGCCTTGTATTGAGCTACCAAATAATCCTCCGCCAACTGCATCTGAGGAGTTCCAGGTTGTCTGCCCCCAAACTCTTCAGAAGCCAGCACTTGGATGTCTTGGCCGACCCGCTGAACCGCGTCACTATCGGCTTGATAGTCTCCATCCACATAGGTGGCACTTTCTTTTTTATCGTCGGCGTCATCGGCAGTAACTGACTTGTGCGTCAATGGCATAAGCAGCAGGGTCAAGAAACAGCCCACGAACGTGGTTAGTATTTTGTTGGAAATTTGCGAAGTCATTTTTAGCTCCTCTGGCGGTTTTATTTTGGAAACTGGGACTTTTCCTTAGAAAGAAATGCCCAATCCGGCTACTATGGTTTTAACTCTTTTTTACCTTTTGAAAAGGTGATCAAGCGTAATTCGTTTTTGTTCGAAACGATCCAAGGTGGTTTATTTTACTTATCGCCAACGTCCGCCGGGCCTATCTGGTGAGCTCCATCTGGAGGGCTGTCTCGGTTTTTGCTGTTAAGCTATAATTAAGTGATGAATAAAACAAAGTAACACCTCAGCGCCGTCAATTATCGACTCGGCAAGCGAACTTTGTTGGCCGTTTCGCAAGTCGAGAGCGTCACAAGTCGGTTTCACTCTGACAATCAAGCAGGCTCGCCAACATATTACGCCAAAACATACACCAGGTGATTATATCAGGCGATAGGTTCATCGCGTCAATGAATGACGATCAAAGAAGTCGAAAAAAAATCGATTATCCTATTTGCACTGGAAAATATCACCCGAATTTTTAGCAATCTCCAATTGGCAAAATCGCTCGCAATGTTCTTTGATAATTTTAGTTTAATCGCTTGTAAGGGAAAAGATACCCCTATTGCAAATCGGTTGCAGGCGACTAAACTTCCATTTGATGTTTTTGACTAGTATGAAGGGGATTACCAAATGTCGACTGAAACGGAAAAAAGGACCTTTAATCGTCTGGAGACCTTGAAACTGATGTACCTCAGCCGCGAGGGAGATCGCCGCGAGGGCGTTTTATTGCGGCAAAGCAAGGGTTGGTTCCAGGTTTCAGGTATGGGGCACGAAACATTGGCAGTTGTAGCCCAGTTGCTGCAGCCCGAAGACTATCTGTTCCCCTATTATCGGGATCGAGCCATGGTGTTGGCTCGCGGTGTAAGCAATGCTGATTTGGCCCGGGCCTATTTTGCTAAAATCAACTCTTCCAGTGCCGGTCGGCAGATGCCGGGGCATTTTTCTGATCGAAGTAAAAACGTATGGAGTGTCCCGACTCCTACCGGTGCCAACGCGCTGCCGGCCTGTGGAGTCGCTTGGGCAATGCAACTCAAAGGAGCCCCTCATGTCGTGGTTGCCACCGTGGGCGATGCGGCCGCTCGTCAAGGCGAGTTTTATGAAGCGATCGCGTTTGCCTTGGAACGTCAATTGCCGATTGTGTTTATCGTTGAAGACAACCAATACGGTATCAGCACCAACACCGAGAAATTCAATCCTTTTAAATTGGGGGTGTTCGATGACAGCTATGTCGTTCATTTGGATGCCCGCCATCCGGAGCGGGTTTACGATTGCGCCCGCAAGGCCTTGGATAAAGCCCGCTTGGGAGAGGGCCCGACCGTCATTGTGGCTCAAGTCGATCGG
>JBGTHU010000855.1:0-3803 GCA_041745975.1 Mariniblastus sp. | reverse complement strand
TCACCATCCTTCTTGTGCGGCCGGGATGAAGCTGGGGGCAAACTCCAGCCACTCCAAACCGGGTCTCTATTATGAAAAAGCCGACGGTCAATGGGAGCATTTTGGTGGCGACAGCCCCAAGGAAGAAGTTGCGTTTTTGTGTTACATTCACCGGGAGTCGCAAGGGCGACTGGAAATGGTGATGGGTGGATTTTCGGGTCGAGCGACTCGGTTGCTGGCACGATCGATTGCCACCCAGTCACAAGATTTTTGGCCACCAAACTATGAAATGCAGGGAATTCAAATTGGAGCCTACCTAATTCGATTTTCGGTTTCCAACAGCAAACGAGATCGAGACATTTTGCGCACCGATTTGTTGGCCAACTCCGAAGTCGTGCCGATTCCCGTCGAATCGATCGCCAAACGGGTCGAGCGAAGTCGAATCGCGGATTAAGAACCCGCCCAAACCAATCACGAGAATTTGTCGCGTTACCAGCTTGTTGGAAAAAGGGGCCAAGTCGAGGCTCCCGCCGAGCCAATAACTGCACAAGAAATAACGACTCAAGAAATAACGACTCAAGATGTAACATTCGCGACGAGTTATCTCGGCAGGAGCCTCAACCTTACTTCCCACCCATGACCGGTTGCCAATTGAGGGACCGGTCGGCTTGTGCGCTGTCGGCAATACCAGAAACTTACTTGACGACAAATCTTTAAGGCAATCTGTCGAGGGCCGCTTGCATTGCCTCCCATTGTTCTTGCAATTGGGCCAATCCGGTTTTCTCCCTATCGATAATTTCGGCTGGGGCACTACTCAGGAATTTTTCGTTGGCCAGCTTCGCTTGACGCCCCTTCATTGCCCCCTCGATTTTGGCTTTTTCTTTCTCCAGCCGCTTCCGCTCAGCCGCAAAATCAATCAACCCTTCCAAGTCGACATAGATCTCCAAGTCGGACAAAACAAAGGGTGCATTGATTGCCGGCGGTTGGATGTCGTCACCGATGCTCGCCAGTTCGGCAGCCGCCATCCGTTTGAAGTAGCTGGCCATCTCCTGCAACGGTCTGGCGTTGTCGGCTGGGGTGCGAATGGAAAATTTGATTTCTTTCTTCGGAGGAATGTTTTGCTTGGCTCGAATTTCACGAATCGCGGCCAGCGTCTGCTTAAACAGGTCAAACTGAGATTCGATTCGCGAGTCCTGCCACTCCGCACTGGCCGTCGGCCAAGCTGCCACAATCACATGAGCGGCCACCGTTTCGATCTCATTCAGCCCTCGCAGTGGAGCCAATCGACCTAAGTTTTGCCAAATCTCCTCAGTAACAAACGGCATCACAGGATGCCACAACCGCAGCAGTTGATCCAGGATAAAGGTCAACATCCGTTGCGCCAGCGCACGTTGGCTGGGGTCGGAAAAACGCTCCTTCAGTATCTCTAAATAGAAACTGCAAAAATCATCCCAGGCGAAACTGTACAATTCCCTCACCGCATCGCCAAAGTGGTAGTGTTCCAATTTATGCGTGACGGTTTGGATGACATTCGCCAACCGGCTGAGAATCCATTTGTCTTCAATCAGCAGTTGATCATCGGTCACCACGGCCGGGCAGTATCCATCCAAATTCAACATTGCGAATCGGGACGCATTCCATAGCTTGTTAACAAAGTTGCGGGCGACTTCGAATCGCTCGCTGATCACCGCGCCCCGAGCCAACGCTTTGTCATCGGGGGTGCTGGCCCATTGCGTCCCAAAGGGTTGCTGACAAGCCGAACAGTCGATACGAGGTTGTGTGCGGTTCTTTTTGGTTTGATCCAGCAGATGCCCACAGTGGGGGCATTCATATTGCACCGGCATGCGGACGTCCTGCGTGTCGGTCGTCAAATGAGCCATCCCGTAGCGCAATGCGTCGGCACCGAATTTATCGATGACGTCCAAGGGGTCGATTCCGTTCCCCTTCGATTTCGACATCGTTTCACCAAACCCATCTTGAATTTTGGGATGGATAAAGACCTCGCTGAACGGAGCATGCCCGACATTATTCAACCCCATCAAAACCATCCGGGCCACCCACAGCGAGATAATATCGCGGCTGGTGATGAGGGTACTGGTCGGATAGAAATAAGCCAATTCATCCGTTTGCTGCGGCCAGCCCAGAGTTGAATGCGGCCACAGCGCGGATGAAAACCAAGTATCCAGCACATCTTCGTCTCGATTCAAACCGATCGACTCAAGTTGCTGTTCCAATTCCGGCAAATCGGCACCGAGGCAAACATGCAGCGTGGCAAATGGTAGCCCCAATAACGCTCGCCTTTCCGCATCGGGTTCGGACGATGGCTCGATTTGCACTGCGGCGCCCTCCGTTTTAAATCCGGCCAGCGATTTAATTTTGTGTTGCAGCGATTCAACTTCCGCTTGATCGGCGCAGCCTTTGGACCAAACCGGGATCTGATGCCCCCACCACAGTTGCCGCGACACCGGCCAGTCCCTTTTTTCCGCCAACCAATCGAGATAGCTTGTCTGGTATCGCGGAGGAAAAATCTGAACGCTTTGATCGTTGACCGCATCCATCGCCGATTGGGCCAATTCATCCATCTGGATAAACCATTGGTCGGTCAACCACGGTTCGATCGCGGTTTTACTGCGATCCGAAAGGGGCATTTCGATATCGCGGTCTTCGACTTTGTCCAACAAACCGAGTCGATCCAAATCGGCGACCACGTCCTTGCGGGCTTGCTGCATTGACATCCCTTGGTACTTACCCGCTTCGGCGTTGAGCGTACCGTCTCGATTCATGATGTTGATCATCGGCAACTGGCAGCGGCGGCCAACTTCGTAATCGTTGGGGTCATGAGCTGGAGTGATTTTGACGCAACCGGTTCCGAGTTCCGGTTTGGCCCAGTCATCGACCACTAAGGGGATCGGGCGATCAACTAACGGCAGCATCACGAGGCGGCCATCAAGTGCCATGTCGCGGAGTTGTTCCAACGATTTCAGCATCAATTGGCGACGTTCTTGTAGTGCCCGTAACTGTTCTTCTAATTGATGTTTTTCATTGCAGTTGGCATCGACCAAGGCTTGTTGCAGTTCCGACTCAATCGCTGCCAATGCAGCTGCCGGATCGGGATGGACGGCTACTGCGGTGTCACCCAGCATCGTTTCAGGACGAGTGGTAGCGACTATTACGGTAGACGGCTCTCCAGCTTGAGGGGCGATCACAGGATAACGGAAATGCCAAAAGTTTCCTTTGACCGTTTCGTTATTGACTTCGTCATCGCTGACGGTGGTCTGCAAAAAAGTGTCCCAGTTGACCAGCCGTTTACTTCGATAAATCCAATGCTTTTGGAACAGATCAAAGAATGTCTGACGCACTGCCGCGGCACACATTTCGTCCAAGGTAAAACGGGTGCGTTGCCAATCGCAACTGCATCCCATTTTTTTTAACTGGTCCAAAATCCGTTGTTCATATTCGTCTTTCCACTGCCAGATTCGGCTGACCAGTTGCTCGCGCCCCAAGTCATGCCGAGTCAAACCTTCCAGTTCTTTTAAACGGCGTTCAACGACGGCTTGCGTGGCGATCCCGGCGTGATCGGTCCCCGGCATCCACAACGCATTAAACCCTTGCATCCGCTTCATACGGATTTGGACATCTTGCAGTGTATTATTCAAAGCGTGGCCCAAATGCAAAGCGCCGGTCACATTGGGAGGAGGGATCACAATCGTGAATGGTTTTTTTTGCGGATCGGGGACAGCATGGAAATACTCATGCTGTTCCCACAGTTGATACAGCCGCTGCTGGGCTTCGGAAAAATCAAAACGGCTGGGGATTTCCTCGGC
>JBGTHU010000854.1:0-2590 GCA_041745975.1 Mariniblastus sp. | reverse complement strand
TAACGAGACGTTGATGTATTTGGCTCAAGGGACCGATACAGGACGATTGGCGGTCGATGCGGTTCGTCGCTGGTGGTTTCGACTTGGCAAATGGAAGTACAAACCCGATACGCCCATTCTGTTACTGGCTGACTGTGGTGGCAGCAACCTTTAAGGGTTGGTTCGTCCTGACCAATCCGTTCAGCGATTTGCAAAGCGGGTTCCCAACCTCAATCCTGATTCTTGCTATTGTAATCAAGCTTGCGGTAGACGCTTACCTGATTGTTGGTCGAAACTCAACAGTTAAGTTGTTGCTGCTGGCCGACTGGCCACTGCCTCGCCGCCCCGTATCGGTGGCGCACGTCAAGCTGCCTCAACGTGAAGCCGAGTTGGCGGCCTTGCATCGCAGTGTGAAGCGAGCTTGTCCGTATGGCCATCAGCGGTGGACCGAGTGCATGGCACGCCGCCTGGGTATGCAAAGCACATTTGCCCCCCGCGGGCGTACCGAAAAGCAAAAAGTGGTTTCTGACGCGTTGCTGACACCATTATTCCTTGTTCCACTGCCCACTTTTACTGGGGATACGTTTTTGAAAGGATGAATGATATGCCTGCAGAATTACGGAATTCTACAAAAATGGATCGGTCGTGTCCTGGAGATTGACGGGGACAACATAACGGTGTAAATTCCAAATTTGACTGAACAAGCACCTCGCGCGTTTGTCGAACGCTTCAACGCATCATTTAGGTCGAACGAAGTCGCACCATTCCTATCGCTATCAATTGCTGCGGCCTTACGTGGATATAAATAATCACTTTTGTTGATTGAGCTTTCGTCGCTACGCAGTAGCTTGGTAATCGCGTTACCAACCGACGGTTATTGCCAATGTTAATTCGTGTTAATTGTCCGATTTGTGGAAAAACACTTATCATTCCTGACGATTACCGTCTTAAGTCAAGTCGGCTCAAATGTCCCAAGTGCGATCATCCTCTGAAGCTTGTTGACGGGCGGCTTTTGCCGCGACAGAAGTGCTTGTCGAGTTCGGCGGCAGTTTCCGTGACCCGTGACACTTCGGAGATTTCGGTTCAAACCAAAAATGTCGGGATGAATGTAAAGCATATTAGTAAAAGGGGCAACAGATTAATCGTTTACGCTTTGATTGGTGCGTGCATCGTAATTACAACATCACTCGTTACCTATTTAAGTTTAGGCCAACGTGAGATGGACGCCAGTTGGGGGGATTATCACCAGAACCAAAATGTCGAGAGCCACTTGATTGCTGTTGATGAGTCTGGCGAGAGCGAAGTATCAAACAACTTCGGTGGCGACGTCCTTTCGCATGACGGTTTACTCGGCGGAGGAAACGAACGGCCTGCAGACTCTACAAATGATGGTCGCAGTAGCATTGGAGCGCAATCAAAACCAACTCCAACTCCAAATGCAGCAGCAACTGAATTTCAAAATCCGGATTTAAGTCCAGAGAAGCAGTCGCATGGTGGTCCCGATGATATCGAGCGGCCAAAAGAGTTGCTATTGGCAAAGACTGACCCTTTCACAAATGGCGATGCCGAGCACTATGCCCTGTTGATCGGTGTCCGGCAGTATATTCCGACGGAGCTGACCAACTTGAAGTACACGGAAAACGACGTTGTGCGGATGGGGGATGTCCTGCGTCAACGGGGCTATGAAGAGCGCAACATCGTCCTGATGACGCAGACAATCGGTGCGGATAAGGCTGCTATGGCACCCACATCCGCCAATATTCGCCGCCAGCTTGAATTATTGTTGGCCGTTTTGGAAGAGGGGGACACGATTCTGGTTGCCGTTTCGGGTCATGGAGTCCAGTTTGAGGGAGAGGACGAGGACTATTTTTGTCCGTCTGACGCGCGGCTTGCCGATCGAACGACGCTGATCTCATTGAAAGAACTTTACAATCAATTGGAGACGAGCAAGGCGTCTGCGAAGGTTCTGATGGTCGATGCCTGCCGGGACGATCCACAGACTGATTTGGCGAAGTCAACTGGACGTATTCGTTTGGAGCCAGTTCATGAGAACCGCCCAGTCGTTGCGGTGGAGGGGGGGACGATCGCCTTTAAAAGTTGTGGACGAACGCAGCAATCGTTTGAAGACCCTCGGTTGGAACATGGGATTTATTTTTACCATGTAATTGAAGGCTTGAAGGGTGCGGCGGACGCGGATTGGGATGGCGAGATCACGGCCAGCGAATTGGAAGCCTTTGCCACGCGACAGGTGAAGAACTATGCACGTGCGGAACTTGGCGTGGTCCAGATCCCCACCCGATTCAGTAAGGGGGAAGTGTCAGGCGATATTGTCTTGGCGAAGCGTTCCAGAGTTCGACCAGAGGGCCTTGCAGGGCCATTTTCTGAGGCGGCGGAGAAGTCGAGCCAACAACGATGGGCTGAGTATTTGGGGCGTGAGGTGGCAGTGAAGAGCAAGGCTGGAATAGAGCTGGTGTTGATCCCACCTGGCGAATTCATGATGGGTAGCCCGGAGGATGAGGCCGGACGGCACAAAGAAGAAGGACCACAACACTTGGTCAAGATCAGTCGACCGTTTTACATGGGTGAGACGGAGGTGACTCAGGGTCAGTGG
>JBGTHU010000853.1:0-9125 GCA_041745975.1 Mariniblastus sp. | reverse complement strand
AAAATCCAATTAGAGCCAACAAACCAAAAATTGACAACGCACCCATCACAAAGGTTTTGATTTGAATATTTTCGATCGAGGTGAGTGATCCGATGGCAGCGGTAGCCGCACCGGCGATTCCCAACAACATCAAGAAATTCCAAAGATACATTCGGAAACCGGTCGGTTTGTCCGCTCCCATCAGACGCGGGCTATTCATCATCAAGAAAAACGCCAGATAGGCAATGGGCAATAGGATGATTGCGAAGTTGGCGGTCAGAATCAACAACCAAGTGCGAGATGCTCCCGTCCAAATCCAAATCCAGCAAAAGCCCATCATCGCCGCGGCAATACTCCCCGCCATGCGAACCCTCGGGTCGTTCGGCCGGTTGCTCAGCTCAGCGAAGGCATAGCCATTGATCAGCATCAAAACAATAATTGTAGAAAACCCCATCCCCAGGGCGCCCATGCCAAAAACATAATTTGACCGATCGCCCAGCACTGGTTGCAGCGTATTGGCCAATTGCCGTGTATTGGGCCTGGCCAACGCGATGGCCAACTGTTTCTCTTCGACCGAAAGGGCTGAGGCCAACTGAGCCAAGCGTTGTTTTTGGGCCGCATTGGCAGCTGCGATTTCAGCATCCGTTTCTCTAATCATTGCATTCACGCCGGCGAACGCGTCGGGTTGAAATTCCGCGATCCGCTTACCTAATAAATCTAGCGTACTGGGGGAATCTTGAAATAAGGGGCTCTGCTGGAATTCGGTGATGTCTCGACTGGCAAATTGGTCGTCGATGCGAGCGTGAAAGGCATTGGCGGCAGCCAAAGTGATGCTGCCTGTGACAAAAATAAAGGGGATCGCCATTCCGGTCATCAAATCCCAGCGGGCTAAACCTCGAAAGGGTTTGTCCCAACCGCGGGCCAGCAACGAGTACGGCAATAAGAAAGTCATGTTGATGCCAACGGCGGTCGCCGCGGCACCGATCATGATTTTTCTTTGGTTGGTTACCAATTGCCCTTCCCAGAATTCACGAATCGCCAAGTCATCGATCTGGTTCAACAGTTCTGCGAGTGCGGGTGCAGGGGTAAACCAACGCTTGAGATCCGGCACCAGTCCCCAGAGAATTCCGCCCCAGTCAAAGGCATCTTGCCGAGCCAATTGTACAACTGCGATTACGAAACAAGCCACCACCAGACCCACCAGCAACTTCAAAACGATATCGAATAAGCGGCTCATCCAACCCGGCTTGAGACTCAACAGCACCACCCCCAACGCCACCAGTGCAAAGAATGCCGACAACAAAAATCGAGCCCACCAATCATTCATTCCGACTGTCTCCGACATCAACGTCTCCCATCCAAAATTGGATTTGGCCACGTCGTAACAGAGAGAAAATTGGGCGATGATAAAAATCATATTGGCCAAAATCGTTGCCGCCACCCAGCCGATGGCCAGCACCGGGTTGATGTGTTGATAAATCGCCTGATAAGGGCGACGCCCCGTCGAGAGTGTCACATAGCTGATCGCCGACAGCATCACGATGCCGAAGAAAATAGCAACCAAATTCACCCATAGCATGCTGGTTCCACCGATCGCGCCTAAATACAAGGCCCCGCCCAGAGATCCACCGCCCAAAGTGATAGCCGATTGCAACCAGCCTGGCCCCGACAAACGTAGAAACGAGCCAAATACAGCTAGTGTCCCACGCTGTTGTGCGGTGCGAAGTATTTCACGGTCTCGATAGACTTTCTCAGGTACAACCATTTTTTTTTGTTATTATAATTTCAACGATTTGAGGTAAAAACATTGTAGCCGTTCACGGAAGTCGTCAAGTGTAATCGTCGGGTTTCTCCGAAATCCAAACGCTTTCAATGCCAAGCGCTTTCAATGCATACGGCTGCCATTAAAAAAAATGCCGATGTCGAAACGTTTCTCCGAATCACGCTTCGTTTTCGGAGAAATCGATCGACACTTCTGTTAGAATGTTGGTTTGATTTTAATCCGTCTCTGTGGGTCATGCCATTAGGCTGACCCAAATACATGTCAACTAAAGTTTAGGAAAGTAATTCGATGATGCAAGAAATCAGCATGGCCTATTGGCCCCGCATCCTGCGAGGGAGTGTTGCCTGGTTAATTTTATTGTTTACTGTTTCGATAACGAACCCGGAGTTTCAACAACCCACTGCCGATCAGATAGTGTATGGAATTGCCGCAGCGGATCCGCTCGGATCACTCCCAGTCGCCAACCGCAGCGACTCCACTGAGACAAAGATCGCAGTCTTGATTATCGATGGCCAGAACAATCATGGGACATGGCCAAAAACGACTCAGATGATGAAACAGTATTTGGAACAAAGTGGCAGGTTTGAGGTCGATATCGCCCGCACGCGTTTTACTTGGCAAGGGAAAGATTACTTGGAACAATATCCACTGGATGATGGCATCGAGTATCAAGCGCTTGACCAACCTCGACACGATCCAGATTTCAAGCCTGACTTCAGCCGATATCAATTGGTGGTTAACAATTTTGGTTTTGGAGCCGCACCGCTCCCCGAAGCGACTCAACAGAGTTTGTCCGAATTTGTCCGAAGCGGAGGTGGGCTGGTTTCAGTGCATGCTGCCGACAATTGCTGGCCCGATTGGAAAGACTACAACGTGATGATTGGAGTCGGGGGCTGGGGGGGCCGATCAGAAAAATCCGGCCCGGCAATCTATCTGGATCAAGATGGTAACGTGCAGATGGACACGACGCCTGGCCCGGGTGGGTCACACGGAGCTCAGCACGATTTTGTAGTCACCGTGCGGCAGGCCGATCACCCGATCATGGCGGGGTTGCCACGGGGTTTCCTCCATGGCCGAGACGAACTTTATGATCGCCTGCGAGGCCCGGCCCGCGATGTAAAGGTGCTGGCGTCCGCATTTTCCAGTAAACAGTACGGAGGGACTGACCGTCATGAGCCTGTCCTGATGACGATCCCATTTGGGCAAGGCCGAGTGTTTCATACGATCCTCGGGCATGCTGATTACTCGATGGAATCGGTCGCATTCATCACTACTTTTCTTCGTGGCTGTGAATGGGCCGTGACTGGTGAGGTCACCCTACCGGTTCCCGACGATTTTCCCGATAGCTCTCGGCTTAGAAAGAGAGACTTTGCTGCGGTCGAGGAAAGCAAGAATTAGCCAAAGGCTGAATTTTTCCCTTAATTTCCCGTGTTTTACCTAAATGACCAGCAAGAAAAGATCAAAAGTTGACGATTACATGCAAATCAGGCAGAAACGATTTTTTGTGGTTAAAATAGCATCGATGGTTGCGGGCGAGTTTCAACCGCATCTGGTTTTATTGACCGGTCGGTTTGTATTTTGACGGAACCCTTGATCCTCGAAATTTCCGATCGTCGTTTTTAATTTTTTCCCCATGCCAACGCAAATACCTAAATGGATACCATCGCTGCTCTACCTAGCAGCGTTCTACAACATTCTGTGGGGGATCTGGGTGATCGCCTTTCCTGAGGCTCTCTTCCAGATCCTAGAAATTGATTCACCTCGATACATTCCGATTTGGCAAGCGTTGGGGATGATCGTTGGCGTCTACGGCATTGGGTACGCGATTGCAGCATCCGACCCTTACCGTCATTGGCCGATTGTGCTGGTGGGACTGGTTGGGAAGATTCTTGGTCCGCTGGGGTTGGCGATTTGTTTGTGGACGGGATCCCTGCCTGTTGGTTTTTTTTGGCAGATCTTGTTGAATGATTTGGTTTGGTGGGTTCCTTTCAGTTTAATTTTGTTGCAAGCCCTTCAGTTCCATTCTGCGCCAGCCTATTTGCGAAAACGTTGGGAATATAGATCCGCGGATGTCAGGGATTGGGAATTGCCGATGAATGCATTTCAAAGCCAAATGGGTTTAACGATCCCTGAGGTCTCCGATAAACGCCCCCTGATGTTGATCTTCTTAAGACAGGGCGGATGCACTTTTTGCCGTCAAACTCTGGCAGATTTGCAGCAAGGGCGAGACGAAATACTGAAAGCGGGAATCGAAGTGGCTATTGTGCACCAGGGTACCCCGATGGAAGGAACGCTGATGCTCTCAAAATTCGATCTCGATTTCTTCCACCGTTTTAGCGATCCCGATTGCGAATTATATCGGTATTTCGGTTTTCGACGGGGTAGTCTCAGTCAGGTTCTCTCCCCGCGTGTTTTATGGGCAGGACTCAAAGCCGCTTTTATCAAAGGGCACGGGATCGGGGCCATAAAAGGGGACAGCTTCCAATTGCCAGGAGTGATCGCTGTTTACAAAGGTGAAGTAGTGCTAGCTTTCCCTGCCCAGGAAGCTTCCGAGCGGTTTGATTATTTGGAAATTGTCAAGCGAATCGTTACAATTCATCGTAAATTGCAACTAATGGGTGGTAGCAAAAAAGCGTTTACGCTGAAATCCTGACAGAAGGTCCCTCCTTGTCGTGGTTTTCAGTACACTTTTCCAACCCCCACGGCGGCTCCCGGACCCAAAACCGACCGTTTTTTCAGTTTTTTGTTAAGGTCCCGTGGCTTTGATCGAACAAGATTCCTGCAGAGTTTGTTTTGACTTAATCTCGATTAGCGGTTAAATTAGAACAAGTTGATGTCGTTGAAATCTCAACTGGCACGACCGACTCCCCGAACAGCGGAAAAGAAGTGCACGATGGAACATCCCAACCGAAACTTTATCGGAAATAAAACGGTCTCTGGTAATACCGGAGACCTGACTGAACGAGCGTTAACGTCCTTCGATCAGACCGAAACGATCGATCCCCAGCGGGCGTTAACACCTCTTCAGCAGGCCGCAATGCAACCCCAACAAACCGGGCCCTCAATTTCTAGCACAGAGCATCGGCATAAAAAATTATACCGTTGGGATATTGGCGGGCTGATATTATTTCTGGGTTCCTTTCTGTTAATGTTTTCCATCTGGTTCGTCGGCCCCAAACTGGTAGAGCAGTATTATTACGCAGCCACAATTGGAAAAACGCGAGCTGAATATCAGTATGCCTTTGAAACACTCAGCGATGACCCGCTGCGAAACGTGTCGCTGGCCTATCAATTGGTGGCCCAAAAAGTCAGACCAAGCGTGGTCAGCATCAACGCCATTAAATCACGTCGCTTCGGCGGTGGACTCGGCTCGGGAGTCATCATGTCCGAAGATGGTTACATCATTACCAACGCACATGTCGTCGAGGACGCGCGGCGCTTTATTGTGGAACTTTATGATCGCCGCAACTATGAAGCGGCGCTGTTGGGGGTTGATAAATCCAGTGATTTGGCGTTGTTGAAAATTACAGCTCCCAACTTGATTCCGGCGGAATGGGGAAACAGCAACAAGGTTGAGGTGGGCGCCATGGTATGGGCGGTAGGAAGTCCTTACGGATTCCAACAAACCGTCACCAGCGGCATCCTCAGCGGTAAAGACCGACCCGGTGAAGGCGGGAATCGCAAGAAGGCATTGTTGCAAACCGATGCGGCGGTCAATCCCGGTAATAGCGGCGGGCCATTAGTCGATGCCCAAGGAAAAGTGATCGGGATCAATACATCGATTTTCGGCGAAACCTTCCAAGGAATTAGTTTCGCCGTGCCCAGTGCCACGGTGCAGTTCGTCTATCAACAGCTCCAAGAAACCGGTAAGGTGATTCGCGGATACTTGGGCGTGGCACCCGACGAGGTCACCCAATCGGACGTGCGACGTCTGAAATTGAGCGACATGTACGGCGCTAAAATTAATCGAGTTTGGGCTGATTCGCCCGCCTATCGAGCCGGCTTGCGAATCGATGATGTCATTCGATCCTGGAACGGCATCCCGATCCAAGATTTCAACCAACTATTTCGAATGGCCGAAACAACGCCGCCTTCGGAAATCGTTGAAGTCTCATACTTCAGAAACGGTCGCGAATACATCACCAACATTATTTTGGACCAATTCCCCGATGACATCGAAATTCCTTGATCGCTGCAAGCGATAGTGATAAATCCACCGCCCGACCGAGGCGCGCTCGGCCAGGGCCAGTTCACTGCGGTTGATCAATTCAGCAGTGCCTAAAAGCCGATTCAGCCATTCAGCCGATTCAGCTGACTCAGCCATTCAGCTGATTCGCAATGTTTGTCACGCGCAACTGGTGGAGCGGGAACTACCGCGGTTTGTTGTCGTAACCAGGGCGATAGAATCCGATGGCTTCCAAAGCTTGATAGACTTCTTCTAGCGTTTTTTCGCCAAAATTATTGATGCTCAACAGTTGAGAACGTGTTGTATTTAATAGATCGCGAACAGTAAAAATTCCTCGCTCTTCCAAGCAATTGGTGGTGCGAACCGTCAACCCGATCTCGGCGGTACTTAACTCCAATTTTTCCATCAACGTTTTGCGGTCTTCTTCGGCGGCACTTAACGGAATGCGAGTGTTGGCCATGGAACTCCCTTTCGAATCAAATTTGTTGTGGTTTTGTCTTTAAATCGTGAGTGAAATATTCGAGATGAATGGATCATTCGTGGCGAATTATAACACAGCCATTTAAAACTTCGATTACCGACTTGCATTTTTTTCAATGTGCTAGCATTTGATTCAGGCAAACGAATTCAGCCCCCTGCGACATATCTCTCAGGCAAATCTCTCAGTAACCCCAAAAATCATACATCCAAGGTAGCACCCAGGGATTATTTGCAGGGATCGTGGCGTTGATAATGCCGATCAACAATGCCACAAAGCAACTAAATTTGCCCCAGCGACTGGCCGCCAACCAATCAACAACGGGCATCATCGAAACCAACCACAGCGGAATCATCCAGAGCAACCAGCGCGGACAACAGCAGTACCCACCGTAGTTGCGGTTAATCTGTGGCTGCATAATATAAAACGCGATCACCACGACGGACGTCAATAAACTGACAAACCCCAACCAACGGCAAGAATACCGGCCGGCAAGTTTAACCCCCAGCATCATCGAAATCATTCCAGCTAAACTGAAGACCCAAATCGGAGTCAATGAAAAAATGCCATGATGGCCAAACAGCAACTGAAAGGCATAAACCTCACGGGCTGGCTCCCCTCGATCGACCAACGATTTTTTGTCGTGATTCGATTGCAGCCAATAACTTCCGGGGTATTCGTACCAATTGCCCCAGTGCCGAATCTGATATCCAGTTAACGATTGATGTTGTTCCGCATCTCCCAAGAGCCGATTGAGCCACGAAACAGCAGCGAAAGATTTTTCATCGGAGGCCAGATCGGATCGTGACTTAACGATGGCCAGTTGCCGCGAAGAGTTCTTGTCACGTACCACCCACCGTTGCTGATTCGTGGGCGTGCCCGGCCAATCTCCGGGGCTGACCCCTGGGGACGTCAGCTCAAATCCAAATGGCAAATCTGATTTCCATTCCCTTGGGAACAACCCGGCATCCAACTGGTCATCCCAGTCTCCCTCCACAATAGCAATCAATGGCCCATCTCCCCTCATCTGATAGGCGGGTTGCCACTGCCCGTGGGCCAACCAATTCAAGCTTCCGACCAACACGATCGGCAGCGCGGCGGCGGGGAAGCTGATCAGCACCCCGCGGCGGAAATCTTGCCACAAACAGATCAGCATCGCCATTCCCCCAAAAGCCAAGGCGGGCAGTTCGAACCCGACTGCCGTTCCGGCAAACAGTCCGGCCCCCAAAAACAAAGCTTTGGAGGGAAGCGTTCTTCGGACAATCTCCGCCACACAATAGAGACTGACCATGACACAGATGGCTCCGGCCAAATGGTTGTTCAGGGTGATCAAAAAGGGGCTCAATAAAGTACCAAAACAGCCGCATGCCAGCACAAAATATCGCGTCCAATCGCGCACGGGCAAGCTATTGATCAATAGAGCGGCAAAAATCAGAAACATCATCCAACCGGCCCCATTGATCGCCAGCAGTGTCGTTCTCACAACCCAGTCCGTCTGATCGGCAATCTCCCAGCCAATGCTTTGTTTTAAGGACCAGTAAACACCCGCCGCCATCATCGTCAACAGGGGCGGCTTGCTGCTGTAGAAATGCAGGCGTCCGTCGGCTCCGACATGTTGTACTTTGTCGATTGTATCCCACTGTCGGCCGTCGGGTGTGGCCAAAATGGAGTCGAGTTCAAAGGTTCCCTTGTCAACCAACGCCCTGACGGTAATCCAGCGACTCCGATCATTGGCCGAAAAGAAGGGAGTCTGTCCATCTTGACCTCCTTCAAACGAAACGATCCGACCACAGGCCATGGCCGTCGAACAAATGATTAAAATCCAAAAAATCCCCCAGTGTCTGCGAGCACACCAGTTGGGGAGCTCTGCAGCACAAGTCGGTTCAAACGTTGGTTCAGTCGATGCCATTGAGTTTATCTAAATAAGAGCCGCAGTTACGTTTTGACAAATCGGTAGCCCGCGTCGCGAATGGTTAAGAAGTGTTTTGGCTGGGCTGGATCGTCCTCAAAAAACTTACGAAGTTGTCTCAGTACTTGATCGGGAGCACGCGTGTTCGTGTGTCCAGGAAGTTCCCAGACTTCCTCAAGCAATTGGTGTCGTGAAATGACTTGTCCTTCATGTTCCACAAAGTATTTTAGCGTTTTGATCTGCAGTTGGGTCAGTCGAATTGGTGTACCCGCGACAGTGACTTGATAGGTCTGAAAATTAATCTCTGCTTGCCCGAACCGATACTCGAATACCCCTTCGGCTGAATTGGGTGAGATTAATTTGGTGGGAGCCGGTTGGCTCAACAGGTTTTTGACGCGACTTAACAGTTCACTTAACTCGAAAGGTTTTATCATATATTGGTTTGCGCCCACGTCAAACCCGCGGGCTCGGTCCTCCGACAAAGTCCGAGCGCTGAGCATCAATACGGGCACAAACCGCTGTTCCTGCCGAATTTGCTCACAGACTTGATAGCCGCTCATGCCTGGCAGCATCAAATCCAATATGACCAGACTAACCGGTTGATCTTCGTTGCGAATCGCATGCAAAGCGGCGGGGCCATTGTTGACGATCGTCACCAGATAACCTTCGGCTTCTAAATTGAACTTGAGTCCGAAGGCAATATGATCTTCATCTTCCACCACTAAGATACGTAAAGGGGGCGAGTCAATGGTTGCTAAATTCACCGGCTTTAGTTCCCTTCAGTTCATAC
>JBGTHU010000852.1:0-3421 GCA_041745975.1 Mariniblastus sp. | reverse complement strand
AAACAGCTGAAAAATCGCCGGTTGTGCATCCTGGGCTGCGCGGCCGCGATGCTTCCCTTTTACTCTTTCTATACGTTGGGGTTTTTTCTGGGAATCTGGGGCTTGGTCGTTTTGCTCAGTCCCGACGTGAAGCGAGAATTCGACTCCTTGGATGGTGAAGCAGATGAAGACGATTTTGCCCATGGAAATACCCACCCATGGAATGCTGGTCGATTTGGAATGGGAAAATTTTCTTCACCGGCCTTCAATCCCAATGCAACCTCCGCCCAGCAACATGCCGCTGAAAACGAGCGGAAGACCGGTCGCACTTGGTTGGGGGGTTGGGCGACCAGCCTCATCGCGGTATTGATTTTAGGGGTAATTGCGATCCCTCTGTTGGGTGGCTTGATCTTGTTGGCTGTCTACCTTGCGTTGCCGAGTTCCAACTTTGAGTTTAACCGAGGAGACAAGGTAACTACCATCGAAAGCAACGGAACACAAATTTCAATTGAGAGAGGGGGCAGGCCCTCCGTGACAATTCAAAACAAGCGATCAGGTTCAGAGCCTGCAACTGACGCGTCTGACTTGCCGTCCGACCTCTCGCCAAGAAAATCTCAGCCACTGGAAGATTCGGAGGATTCGAAAATCCCCAACAACACGGGCTCCCAATAGCCCAAAGTCCAACCTGCCTCGACTTCAAAACTTACCTATTCTGCCTATTTTCGGATGTTTTCATCACGTTAGAAATTGTCCTGAATTAACTCCCCTATTTGTATGAGCGGGGCTTCCGCTGAGTCGAATGATTCCTTCATGGATGGGGATTTTCGCTCTGGTCATGCATTGGCAATCTTGCTAAAGTCGATGAAAAAGTAACATGTCAGCCCCGTTTCAACCTTATGCCGTAGGGTGCCATGTGGCGATCCAAGAAATTGTGTCCGAGGCTCCACTCGCACCCGTATTTCCGCTGTTTTATCAGAAGTAATTTTCATGGCAAGATCATCAATCACCTCTTCAATACGTAATCCTGATCGATGTTGGCGGTTGGCATTAGCGATCTGTTGGCTTGTGCTGACAACGGTCGCGATGACTTCGGCGTCAGGCTTCCAAATTTCGGGCAATCATCATCCTCTCAGTTGGCAACAAGACGCCGAACTCACTGATATTTTTTTTATCGATCCCCTTCGCGGTTGGGCAGTCGGTGCGGAAGGGGTGATTCTGCGGACGACAAATGGTGGTCGCGAATGGTTAGAAGTGGGAAATGCCGCAGCGGAGACGACTGAAGAGCTCTCTTTACAACAAAAATTGAACGCAATGCAACGAGGAATTCAAACGAGTTCTACTGGTATTGCCGATTTGAAACCAAAGTCAAACGAGGCGGTGCGAGTTCGCTGGGAGTCGGTTTTCTTTATCGACGAAAATCGAGGCTGGGTGGCTGGTGGGTACGAGGTTCCCTATACTGGACATTCTCGAGGAGTGGTCATGAAAACACTCGATGGCGGTGTTACTTGGCGTTTGGTTGAAGGAATTTTTTCTCCACGCATCAATCAGATTGTTTTTAACGATTCCCGCAATGGTTGGGCGGTGGGCCAACGGGGTGGCTTGTTGGGCGAAGGGATTTTTTTTACGGGAGATGGAGGGGAGACGTGGAACGGATCACCGACTCTCTACTCGATTCCAGATGTCATTGCGGGTTGGCAGAGTGCGATCGCATTGCCAGACGGGTTCATTGGTCTATCGACGCGTGGGCAAGCGGTGGTGCTGAAACGCCAGCAAGCTGAGATTGGGATTGTGCAGGCCCATCACGATCAATCCTTCTCGCATTTGGAGATGCAAGATCACAAAAATGGTTGGGCCGTGGGGCCGGGAGGAGCGGTGTTCCGAACTGCAGATGCAGGTCTGTCCTGGCGACCCGCCTTTGAACTGGAGTCGATGGTTGAATTAAAGAGACTTATGACTCAGTTTGATTTTCGAACCCTCTGCAGTACCCCATCGCATCTATGGTTTGCCGGGAATCCGGGGAGTTTAATTTTTTCGATTGAACGTGCAACGGGATCGATTCGCAGCCACAGCACCGGTTCGCCGCTGCCAATCAATAAAATTCAGTTTGCCGATATGAATCACGGTTGGGCAGTGGGTCCATTGGGCATAATTTTAGCAACTGCCGATGGGGGAGAAAGTTGGCAACTGCAACGCAATCCGCACCGCTCGTTGGCGGTGATGGGAGTGGCGGTATCAGCCTCCGATCTGCCGCTGGAGGTTGCGGCGGTGCTGGCCAATGAAAAAGACTATTTGGTCGGCGCGATCCTGTTAGCGCACGAATGTTCCGCTGCCGTGCGCGAGGCCTTTCAACATGCGGGCGGGAGCTTGGTCGACTCGATCGCGACGGGGCATGCTGCGATCGATTATGCTGATGCCGAAACCGCCTATCTGGCGGCATTGGTCAAGCAGATTCGAATCTTTCGGCCCCACTTGTTGATCGCCAATTCCAACTTTCAGATTCTTCCATCTCCAACTGATGATCGCGCCTTTGATTTTCAATTCGATCCCGAATCGTTTCTGCGGATGGCAATCAAAGCCGCTGCTGATCGGAATCAGTTTCCCGACCAAATTCGTTTGGCAGGACTGGAACCATGGTCCGTTGATCGAATGGCGTATCGATCTCCACAAGGTGGGACGGAATATAATCAATCGACGTTGCTGTTTGAAACGGGAAAGTCACTGCAAGATTTTATTGCCTTCAGTCGCGGTCTGTTGGGCTTGCCATTGTTTGGAACATCGCAGCTAACCTATCAAGTCGATACACTGATCGGTCCGCGACAACCTAAATCGCACGAGATACTAAGTGGCTTGCAACAGGGAATTCGGCCATTGGCCAAACGAAAACCGACCGATTCGATACGAGGAAACCGAGGCGCACTGGATAATGCCAATCGCAAACGGCAAATGATCAGTGCAATGGAAAAATTCGAAATTCAACAAGATCAAGACTGGGGAATTTGGGCTCAAGAAGTCACACGTTGGCTATCCCCGCTGGATCATGATAGTGCTGGCCTGGCGTTGATCAAGTTGGCCGAAACCTACCATCGGCAGGGTAAGTTTGAATTGGCCAGTCGGTCATTGGAGGTTTTGCTAAACCGATTTCCAGACCATCCACTCGAAGCCGCCGTCATGTTGTGGTTGGGCCAATTTTATGCCAGTCAAGAATATGCGGTGGTCAGCATGAATCGACAAACAACAAACCAACGCGCCCTGCAAATGGCGGGTCGCGCGGGAAAGGGAGATCACTTGGGAGCTCACATGGGAGCTCAAAGTGTGCCAGCCACTCCCCAGGCGGCAAGCCAACCGGTGGTCACTCATCAGGACGGTCAAACGATCATTACCTGGACTCCCACCGTCGAATCGTTAAAAGAAATCCAACCTCGCCGCTTAAATCCACTCCCTC
>JBGTHU010000851.1:0-4370 GCA_041745975.1 Mariniblastus sp. | reverse complement strand
TTCAGCTTCGCACCGACTCCGGTTAGAGTCGGTGGGATGCGCCCTTGATCCCCCAAGTTTAAATTAGTTGTTTGAAAGTGGGGATTGCGATCCGGGGTCACGCCTCCCAATTGATTGCGGTCGTGACACGCCAGGCAGTTGAAAGCTTGCAGATTGACATCCATTTGTTGTTGACCGGTAAGTTCCCAGGGGATCGAATCGACCGATAGCTGATGAAGGGCGGCTTGGATTTCGATTCGCTCCTCGGAATTCAACGAAAAGAAAGGCCAATCTCCAGCTTCCGTCGAAAGACAACCTTGATCCGGCGATAACCTCCCGAGTCCTAATTGCGTCGTATTTGGCACTGCCTTCTCCAAAAAATCGGTATGACAGTTGTGGCAATTGTTGTCTGTGAACAGCTGTCTTCCCTGCTTGGCTAATTCCCAATCGACCTGCCATTGAAACGATTGGTCAGCACCAGCGTTAATGCTCCCATCAGCGCCAGCCGCAGAGTTTGCTTGTAGTAAAAAATTTGTGATGTCGGTCGCTTCCCGATGCGTAAGTTTCATGTTGGGCATATGACCTGAGGGACGCACCGCCAGTGGGTTTTCTAAAAATTCGACCAGTCCGCTGACATGGTACTTGGAACCCAACTCTCCCAGCAGCTGGGAGTCGTCCAGCGGTTGCTCGATTCCTTGCTGGTTGCGAGGGGCATGACAGGCGACACAGCCGACGCTGTTGAATAAGTCAAGTCCGCGAGTCACCGCGCTGGGATCAATCGGTTGAATTTGAAACGGGCTGTCCGCTTGGGAGACCAGAAAGTGCGTGATCGCCCGAGCGACTTCGGTGCGATCAGTGCCGTGGGAATTCAGCAGATCAGGCATCGTCGTTCCCGGCTTGACTTCATGCGGATCGCCAATGAACTGCTCGATCCAAACCGGGTTCAGCCGACTGGCTGACCACTTCAAATTGGGAGCTTGTTTCGCTTTGACGATGGTGGGGAATTTTTCCGAGTGATTTCGGCGTTGACTATGGGGTTGAATTTCCTCATGCGATTCATTGCGATGACAGGCGATGCAGTTCATTTGCTGGATCAGCACCAATCCCTTCAGTTCTGATTCGAGTTCCCGTTGTTGCATGGGGCTTTCGACTACATCCAATTCAGGGCCTCGCTCCTTAATATCGATTACATACTTTAGCAAATCGAGAAATTGCTGGCGGTCTTTCATTTCATCAGCCAGTTTTTCGGGCATGCTGGAGATAGTACTGGGCCGCATGGCTTCGATTTCTTCTCTCGCCAGAACGACCGGTTGATCGAGATTCTGATTGTCGCGAATCACAAGTTGCTGGTCATCTTGGCTGAGAACGATGCCGGTGAATAGCTGCCCATCGATGGTTTGGATGACGGTTGATTCAAAGCCTGTTTTGATGACGTGCGAGGGCTGCAGGATCGATTCGATCAAGTAGGCATCGGTAACCTCAGCTCCCAGACGACTGAGGTCGGGGCCCAGTCGATCCGCTTCGGCGGTTGGCCGATGGCATTTGACGCAATTGATATTTCCTTGATGGAACAGGATTGCCCCTCGCACGATGTTGCCCTTCGATCGAGCCTCCTGAGCCAGTTGCACTGGATCTTCGGCGATCAATCTTTCGGTCAGCGTTTGAATCGACTTTTGGGGCTGCGTTTGGGCCATAGATCGGTTGTCAATCAATACCCATCCAAAAATCGTTAAGCCCGCATACAAGGCAGCAATCATTCCACTATTTAATCGATAACTCATCGCTCTCCCATTTCAGACTCTGAATATAAACCTCCAGTATGCTTGGATCAACCTAGCGTTTCAATCAGGGTGGCTGTTTCAGTCGAACATCTCATAAAAATTGGTTGGGCAAGGTCGCCCAAAAAGGCCAGAGCAGTGAGCGCGATCACAGTATGTGAATCAGAATTTTTATTTTAATTTTAGGCAAAGAGCTTTGATCAATTGCCATCTAATTAAATCAATAGTTAATCGGTTATTGACTGTTGTCAATTGTATAGGCCAGATTTCGTTGGTGGACAACGCTGCCCTGAGATCGAATCACCTCAGAAAGTGTTTGCTTCCAAGCGGATCGGTTTCCCCTTCGGCCAGACGAGATGAAGGGAGGTAGCGATAGTAGACTTGCAGGTTCAATGCCGCCAGTGCCGTCGTGTAGACTCTACCACCATAGCCACCCCACACTGAATCGGGTTCCCAGCTTCCCGCCAAATCGCCATGGTGGATTTGGGATTGTAACAGAACATTGGTCAGTTCTTGATTCCACAATTCCCATTCCGGGCCCCCGGCATGATAGAGGGCCATGGTGGCGTAATACCAATAGTAATAGTTCCTGTGGTTGATTGACGGTAGATCAGCGGTGATCCGTTGAGCAGCTTCCATGATGGTTTTGGGATCAACATTTTTTTCCAAGATAAACCGGCAGAGCAACGCTTCGGCAGTCATCGTGGAACTGGGGCGATCACCGGGGCGATAGCCAGCCAGCCCGCCGGCCTTGCCACTGGTGCACAATTGCAGGAACCGCAATTGCAATTCCTTTTTGGCGGGCGGGATCTCAATCCCTCCCAATTCGGCACTGTGCAGGGCCAGTACTTTCCAGCCGAATTGGCTCATATCTCCCGCATCACTTGGTTGATACCTCCAACCGCCGTCGTTGCGATTTTGTGCGGACAGTGTGAAATTGACGCCGCGTTGAACCGGGATCAGCAATCGTTGATCGCCGGTCATGGCGAGCGCTTCGCTGAGGGCCAGCAACGCCATGCTGTGGCAGTACATACGGGCAAACAGTCTGGCTTCCCCGGCCAGATCTCCATCGATTTTTTGCTGACGGATTAAAAAATCAATAGCCTGGCTGACTTGGTCGCGGTAGGGTCCTTCCAGCTGACTATTCCCGGCGGCCAAAAACGCCAACATTGCCAAGCCGGTAATACCGCAATCGGCTTGCGCGCCGGCTCCTTTGCGGTCATGACCAAAGACCAACGTTTCTCGACCGCCGCCCCAGCGTGTCGGGCTCCAACGTCCGTCGGTTTCTTGCGAGTCAGACAACCATTTTAAGGCACTCGCCACAGCACGTTCGGTATCGATTGACCCGCCTCGCTGTTGGGCAATTTCTCTGCGATCCAATTGTCGCAAGGAATATTCGCCGGGCATCGGCTTCCCATCGGCCAAACGCCGCGGATTGCCGACCCGTTTCAATCCTGCATCAGCCGAATTTCGATCGAAGCTGGAGGGACGAAACAGCGGTTTCAAACCGCTGATCGCTCCGGGTGGCGGAGTAAGATCGGGCAGCGGTAGTTTCGATTCAACTAGCTCAGTTGCAGCGAGTTTTGTTTGCTTGTTCTGGGCGATCGCCTCACTGAAATCATTCTCGGGTCGTTCGATAGGGACATCAAGTGGTTTCAGTTCTTGACTGCTGTCGGTTCTTGTCGCCAGCAATGAGGTTTCGAATCGGGGTATTTCCAGACTCGCTTGATCTGTTTGTCGCAAACGATCGACTTCAATTTCCTGAGAGGGAAGCGGTGTCAAATCGCGGTTGGGCAAAACTAGTTCGGGCTGGAAGTCAGATTCGATTTGGGGGGATGATCGCTCCAACTCGGGTTCAGGCAACGACGGTTTGAACTCCGTTTCAGCCACCGATGTCAGCGGCGACTCAGTGATCGAGTGCCGTTCAATCACGATCTGGGAATTGATCTCGGGGCGAACCAGATTATCCGAGACCGAAGAGAGCCAGGAAAAATCGCGGGTTTCATTCCAGGCGGGGATTGCCGTGTCGTCGCGGAATTCTGCATTCGCGGAAGGGCCATCGGTGTCATCATCAAACAAGTGGATCTTCATATTGTCGACCGGGCCAATGTGAGCCAGTTCATCGGGGAACTCAGGAATCAGATACGTTCCCAATGCATAAAACACCAACAACACATGGGCCATCATCGATAATATGACACATTTCCAAATCGGGCTGACATAACCCCACTTCGTCACCGCTAACAACAGCAACGCCACTGCCAACAAGCCAGTACCCGCCAATAAACCCAAATGCAGGCTATATGCTGAAAGGGATGATTCAAGATCGAAAAAACGGTTCATGGCGATTCGTGAATAGATCAAGTCGGATTGGAGTGAGGGTTCGAAGGCGATTTATTGTTTGGATTAACGATTGATCGTTTCGCTAACGCGGATATTCAGTTCCGCAATGTTGGCCCGACGGCAAGTTGCCATAACATCGGCAACATTTTGGTATTGGCCTTGGCCGTCGCCACGTATCACCACCCCTAATTTAGGGTACTGAGCACGGGCGTTATTTAATTCCGATTCTAGTTCAGGCAACGATACATGTCGTTGGTCGAGTTGCACACG
>JBGTHU010000850.1:0-3024 GCA_041745975.1 Mariniblastus sp. | reverse complement strand
ATCGGGCCTTGTTGCATATTGGCCCCCATTCCCATACCACCTCCCATGCCGCCCCCTCGTCCACCGCGGCCGCCTTGAGCTTGAACGGATTCGGCACAGCAAGCGACCAGCAGACCAATACCCATTACCGCTGAAAAAATCGTAATCGTTCTCATTTTTCGTGTTCCTAAAAAATTGTTAACTCAAAACTGCATTTGACCACCATCGATGGTCCAACGAAGATTTGAACGTTTTGCCATCGAAAGTCAATAAATTTTCTGTGGAAAAATGAAAAAACAAGAATCCCTTGCGATTTAACAGTGCCCCCCCATACAGAACCGGGGAGATCGATTAGGGTGGCGAAGTTTAGGCGAATAGCTACAATCAGAGCTGAGACAAAAAATTTTAAAGTTGGAAATTTGAAGATGACAAAAATTATTTTCCCACAAGAAGAGGGCAAACCGCTCCAAGTCAACCTAAAGCAGCCGTACTTTGCGGCTTTTTTGGGTTGGTTGTGGCCAGGTGCAGGCCATTTGTACCAAGGCCGTTATACCAAGGGGGCATTGTTTATGACTACAATTTTAGGGATCTACTTGATCGGGCTCGGGCTGGGGCAAGGTCGAGTGGTATACGCCTCGAACGATCGGAATGATAGCCGCTGGCATTATTTCTTGCAGTTGGGCGTGGGGGGGGCTGCGCTGCCGGCACTGCTGCAACGGAGTCGAGTCTCGCAGGGCAAAGATCCGTTGTTTGTGCTGTGCGAGCGTTATCCGGGAGATTACGGGGGGATTGCTCCTAAAACCGAATTGGATCGGCAGCGTCATCAATTAAAATTCCAAAAAATAACCACTGAAAACAATTTTGAAAATTATCAAGGGCCTACCTTGAAGGACGGTTTGATGGCGCCCCCGGCAGGGCCTGTTTTGGAAATGGATCCGGATGTGTTGGGGCGTTGGCACGTCGAGTTAAAGCATTTTTTTGAGATTGGAACATATTACACTGTCATTGCAGGCTTGTTGAATTTATTGGTAATTTATGATGCCCTGGTCGGACCGGCGATCATGACTCCCAAACAGCAGAGAGCGATGCATCAAAATAAGGGCAAACGGGAAGCTGAAGAAAATGAGTCCGAAAAATAAGCTCGAAAAGAAACCATTTCTTGCAAGCTGAAGTTAGTGAAGGGCGAGCAGTTGGCGAAACCGGTTGCCTAAATTCGGTTTTCGACTTTCCGGGATTGATGACGATGCCGTGGTTAGTTTGTTTTAATACCGCCTTCCGCGGTTTATCATTTTCACATGCGAGGTTTTGACTTTGGACGCAATAGGGTTCGCTCAAACATTTGGATTGTCGATGCTGATGGCAAGTAGCACGGCCAAGCTTTGGTATTTACTTCCTTTGATCGTCGTGATCAGTCTGGTATATGGTGGAACTCGCCACGAGTCCGTGGCTGAGATATTGGCAAATTCCGTTCGTTCGGCCGTTTGGTTGGCGGGATTTTTGCTGATCGTTTTCGGAATTATCTGGTTTGCGGGGTATGGATCGACCTCGGACACATTGACCAAGCAAAATATCATCTTGATCGTCTGCGGAGTCGCATGGCTGCTCGCCGGCGGCTTGCTCACTTTGGATGCCTTTCAGCGATCACCTCGGGATGGCTGGAAATGTCTTTTTTCAGCTGGCGGTTATTGTTTGGTGTATGGTTTTCGTCACGGTCATGCGCTGGTGCCGACGTCAGTGATGTTGGCCGTTTTGATCTGGGCTGTTTCGACTCTATTGGGTGGGTGATAACAGACGTTTTAACAATTCGCCCCCTATTTTCGATCTCAAAAGTATACGTTACTATTATAGGATTAAATCGAGCCGAGTAATAATTCATAGGGTATAAAAGTGAACACAGAAGTCTCGTTGCCGGAAGGTGCGGAAACTGAGCAATCTCGCAAGATGTCGCTCAACGTTGAGATAGAGAAGGTAAGCGCCTGCGAGCGGCACATCAAGGTCTCAATTCCTCGCGAAGAAATCGAAATCTATTACGAAAAGCAATTTGATGAATTGGTTCCTCAGGCTGAGATTCCCGGCTTTCGCCCTGGCAAGGCACCCAAAAAACTGATTCAGAAAATGTACCGTAAGCAAGTCGATCAACAAGTCAAAAGCGGCTTGATCATTGATAGCCTGGCTCAGATTCAAAATGATGCCGAGTTTTCCCCGATCAGCGAGCCGGATTTGGAGTTTGACGGGATCGAATTGCCGTCCGAAGGTGATTTCTTTTATGAGTTCAATATTGAGGTCCGACCTGAATTTGAATTGCCAAACTGGAAAGGGTTACAAATAAAGCGGCCGGAACACGAGTTCACCGATGAAGAGGTCGAGCAAGAGATTGCTCAGTTCTCAGCGCGGTTTAGTGACCTGATCCCGGTCGATGAAGCCGTTCAGTTGGGCGATTTCATCGTTTGCAATATCGAAACCCGCAAAGACGAAACCGTTTTGTCGACCGAGGAAGAGGTCTTGATTCAGGTGCGGCCCAGTCTGAATCTGGCAGATGGTAGTATCGAACAGTTCGCCGATTTGGTGGTCGGCAAGGCCGCTGGAGATATCGCAACCACATCCGTTAAAGTCAATGATTTCTCTGATAACGAAAAAGTTCGAGGGGAAATGGTGGAATTCAAGATTGAAATCTTGGATGTAAAGCGTGTTGACATCGAGCAGTTCAACAGCAAGCTGGGTGATTTTGGGTTCAGTGACGAAAGCGAACTCAAGGAGCAAGTGCGTGCGACGCTATTTAAGAATTTGCAGTACCAACAGCGAAGGACGATCAGGGATCAAATTACTGAATTGCTGACCTCCGGAGCGGATTGGGACTTGCCTCCCGATCTTTTGCGGCGTCAATCCAAACGCGAGATCGAGCGAGCGGCGATGGAGTTGCGGTCGGCCGATTTCTCAGAACAGGAAGTGCTGGGGCGTTTGAACGAGATGCGATCCAATATCTTGGAAAACACTGCGACTTTCCTGAAAGAGCACTTTATCTTGGAGAGAATCGCCGAGGTGGAA
>JBGTHU010000849.1:0-2206 GCA_041745975.1 Mariniblastus sp. | reverse complement strand
CAACGTCAGAAACTTCTTGAAAAAATCAATCGCGAACTTTCAAAAAAAGAAGATGGCCATCGCATTTCATTTTCCGAATTGAAAGGCTCGCAATTCAACGATGCGATTTCGAAATTGTTCGGCAATTGATTTGGTGACCGTTGACAGGTAGGACCGAAGGGCTTGCGTGCTGCCGCTACAATTGTAGTGATCGTTCACTGCTCCAGATTTATTCAGGGCCGAAGGTTTAAGACAACAGGTTTATCTTGCAAAAGTTACAAAGTAGTTTTTACATCGGAAATTTTTCTATCGTTCCTGTCGGTGCTGTCAGTAATTTCATAGCGCCCATATAAAAAATTTTCAGCCAAGATTGATCAAATTTCGGTTGGTTCAATAGCGGATTTCAATCGGCCCGATCAATAAGCATTTTGAGCCGCCTTTTGCCGACCGGGGCTCGTCTACGCACCTTGGATGCTCCTCTTTAGTGCGGCTTGTTTTCCAATAAGCCGCGGTGAAAAACGGGTGGCTGCAGCCGAACAATTGCTGGAGATACTGCCTCAAACCTCAAGGGATTCTCCCCTTTGGCACGGTGTTTGCCCTCTTACAATTTTGAAGGGCATGACGCCTTTTCGGGTTTTTTCAAGTTGCATGGTAACCAACATACGGCAGCGAACTCGGTAAATCAAAAATATTAATTTCAGGAGGAAATTTAGATGAATTCTCAACCCAACACCAACCCTTATCAAATCAACATCGAAACTGTCATCGGTGCCTCTCCGATGCTGGGACACCGCTTGGAAAATCGGATGCAGATCCGCAATCAACAACAACTCGATTTGCTCAACGAAGTCGATCGAGCGAGCAGCGTCACTGTGGCGGATCTACCCAATGCCGATACGTTTGTCGTGGCGCCCTTAGATGTTCTGGTTTCACGATCCAACGGCAAACCTCAGTTTCATATTATCGAACTAAATGGCACAGGAATTGGAGGGGTCTCCAATTTACCTGATTCCGTGGTGGGAGCGTTGGTCGGTAGCATTCAACAAGCCGTTGCGGCAATTGGACGAGGCGATGGAATCGTTTTGTTGCCCGTCTCAGGGAAAGAATCCGACGATGATCCACGACTGAATAAGCTGATGCACGAAAAAATGGTTTTCGCTCAAGCGATGGCACAAGGGTTGACGGAGGCTTGCGGTGAATCGCAAATCGTCACTCTGTGCGGGTTGCAATCAGGCAAACAGAATTTGATTCCAGGTGTTCCAGCGGTCGTTATTGGATACCTGAAAGAATTGACCAAAGCCTGCACGATCGAGCATGGCGGGCAGGTGTCACTGAATGGGCGACACGTGCTAGGGGCACTCAACGATCGGTTCTGTTTGAATCTGTTCAGCGAACATCCCAATATTGATCTCGATCAATTCCAGGCCATCAATGGAACCTATTTGGCTGGCGGGGACAAAGGAGTCGCCTATCGATTGTTGGATGAACACCTGCTGTATACACCCAGTGAAAGCTTTCCGAACCGAGTGCATCATGATCACGCGACCGATGCTGAAGAATTGAAATCGATCATCTTGGATTGGATCGCCCAGGGCAGAAAACCTGTGATTAAACCGCACGGAACTGGGATTGGTCATGGCATTGAGTTTTTCCTGGATTTGAATGAACCCGAATCGTCAGTGGAACAGCGAATTGATGATTCCATTCGATTGACGGATGAATATTACGGCACGACGGGTGGCGCGTTTCCCTATACGATCTGCGAATTTGTCGAGTCCGATCAGATTGAGCAACCGAATCATCATTTCCATGGTCATAAATTCGAGGTCCGAGTGGCAGTCTATCGTGATGGTTCGAGCCTGCGGGCCTGTCCGGCGATCGCCAAAGTGGCTCCTCAAGCCTACGATGCCACCAATCCCAATCGGGAAAATTTAATCAACAACATCACCAATGCGGCGGTCACTGGAAAAACAGACGGAACGAATTTCATGCTGCCGCTGTGCAATGAAGAGACGTTGTCGCTGCTGAATATCAGTAAAAATGAACTGATCGAACTGTGCACTGTTTGCACGGCATTCGTCAAGCATGCGATCACGGAAATCCCTCATCAGAATCACCAGATGCGAGCGATTTTGAAAGGCCAAAACGCGTTACAGATATCCTCGCTTCCAACCAGCCCGACCCGCTTCCCTGCTCTCGAGCGTCGGCGAGCGTTTTGTCGCCTGCC
>JBGTHU010000848.1:0-5906 GCA_041745975.1 Mariniblastus sp. | reverse complement strand
CCATGCGGGCGATTTAGATCGAGAAACCATTTGGACAATTAACCGCTTAGCCACCGGGGGGTTGATGCCCGATGCGACTTTTTTGTTCGATTTGCCTGTCGAGGTTGCCGTGCAGCGAATGCAGGGGCGCGCTGATCAGGATTTTGATCGCATGGAATCGCGGGGCCAGCAGTATTTCGAACGAATCCGGCAAGGTTTTCTAAGCGAAGCGGATCGCTGGCCCGGCAAAGCCTTCGTCATTGATGCCAATCGTTCTCCCGAATTGATCCAGCAGCAAGTCAGACAATTGGCCCAGCAATGTATCGCAGCTGCAGACTTCGCTTCAAACCCTATTTCACCCTCCGCTTCAATCCTTGAATTGAATCGGGCGGATTCCCACGAATCCCAATAAGCTGTCAGGCTACCCCGAATTATTATGCCTTGGACTGATTTACTCAATCATCATTCGCAATTTGAGCAATTTCGACACGCACTGAGGTGCGGGCATTTGGGGAACACTTACCTATTTGTCGGGCCACCGGGGATTGGCAAGCGTTATTTTGCAAAAAAATTAGCTCAGGCTTTGTTGTGCGAGCAACCCCCCGATTGGCTCGAGTGCTGTCAGCATTGCCCGGGGTGCAATCAGGTCAAAGCCGGTTCCCACCCCGATTTGATCGAAATTTGCAAGCCACCCGATCGCGCCAACATTCCGGTCGAGCTATTCATTGGGGATCGCGAGCATCGTCGCCGAGTCGGATTGATTCACGATATCGGCCTCAAGCCATTCCGCGGCGGCAAGCGGATTGCGATCATTGACGATGCGGATTATTTGGATACAGAAAGTGCCAATAGCTTACTGAAAACCTTGGAGGAACCGCCTCCCCAATCGGTGTTGATCTTGATCGGTACCAGTCAGCAACAGCAGTTGCCCACCATTCTATCCCGGTCTCAAATTATTCGCTTCCAGCCATTGTCCAGCCAACAAATTGAACAACTGCTTCGGCAACAGGACGACCTCTCAGCCGAAATCCCAATGGAACAAGTGGCTACGGCGAGTGGAGGCAGCATGGAAATGGCCAAGTTTTTAGCCCAAGCGGACAGCTTTGAATTTCGAACTCAACTTTATAATCAATTGGCGACGGCAGACCCAATTCACCAAGAGTTTTCTAAAGTCATTACTCAGTTTGTCGATGCGGCCAGCAGTGAATCGGCGGTCAAACGAAGTCGCCTGAATCTTGTGGGCGAGTTAATCATCCGACTTTTCCAGCATTGCCTGTCCCAATTAGCCAATGATCGGCAAGCCCCTGCCGGGGATCCCACGCTGCAACAATGCGGGCAGCGTCTGTTGACGTACTGGGGAACTCTGCCAACCGTCGACGCGATGGGGTGCTGTGCCAATGCGATCGATCGAACTCTGGAATTTCAAGCCCATATTGATGCCAATGTCAGTGCGGCGAATGCGATCGATTCCCTCTTGATTGACCTAGGGCGAGTCATCCGGTCGAAATTATCGAAGACTTAAGTCCTCGCCATCCGATCACTCAAAAAATGGCAACCGTTGACAGATTAGGCTTTGTCAGAAAAGGGGTCAGCCCCTCTCCGGCGAGACGGTAAATGCGTGGAAAATTACCCGTTCCCAAAGGGTCTGACCCCTTTTCTGACAAACTAATCGTCGGCCAATTCCAATCCACCCTCATCGATTTGTTTTTCGCATTTAGTCAACAACCTCTGATGGAGTTGGACTTGATCTTTCGAGAGTCCCCGCTGGTCGATCGAGTTGAGTAACCGTCGGGCCTTTTGCGGAGCATCCAATTTTTGTAAAAACACCGTGGCGAGATTCAACCGAATCACTGTGGCCGTCTGCTGGTTGTCGCTCTTAAACTTATCGAGATATTGCTGAGACAGTGATACCGTATTGGACCAATCAGAGTTTTGTTGCGCCAGAGAAATCAGCTTTCGCAGCTGACTCTCTTGCCAATCGAATTTCGGATCGAGTTTCTTTAAGCGATGATACTGGGCCAGACTACTGGTCAAATTCCCAGCTTGCAAGTGCATCGACAATGAATTTTCGGCAATTCGCAGTTGCTCGATCCGAGCTTGAAGCTCCGCTTCTTTGGCTGCAAGCTGCTCTTTGGTTAGTTTTGTCAAGCGTTTTTGTTTTTTACTTTTGGGTTGAGCACCCCACATGCCTTCCATCAAGCTGAGGGCGTCACGATGGTCGTTTTCGACAAGGCCCCCTTTCAGCAGCACAAAACCGGTTACCAATCCGACTACGCCGCCCAGTGCATGCAACAGCGGCGTGTTCATCTCAAATCCACTGGCAGCGGAATGGGCCACGTCAAAAAGAAAATAAAACAAGGCCATCATCAATACAGGAATTGGGAAGAAAAATACCCGATAAAAGAAAAATATGACGCTGTGAATGTTATCCTGCGGAGCAAACCAAGCGGCCAATAACATAATCGAATAGATGGCACTGGACGCCCCCAATGAAGTTCCGCCATCACTCCCTAAAAACAGCACTTGCTCAATGATGTTTTGCGTTAAACCCATCCCCAAATACAGCAGCACAAAAAACCCGTGCCGCACAACTCCCTCGACCACTTGTCCAAATACCCACAGGAAGAGCATATTTCCCAACAAGTGGCCGATTCCCGCATGCATAAAAAATGATGTGAACCACTGAATCGGATGCAATCCGTCCCCATGATACAAGGTGTAAGGTACGTAGCCGGGTGCTTGGATTGAGATTCGGCCACCATCATCGCGTAACTCTTCAAATTCGACCCGAGCCGCGGGCGGCAAATTTGTGGAATTAATCTTCATCCGAATTTCTCGATCCGGCAGAGAATGTTGAATAACGAAGCAGACGACATTCAGCAAAATCAAAGCACCCGTGGCGAATGGCCAGACGCGCATCGGGGAATCCGAAAAGAGGGGTAGGAACATTGAATCTCGAAACTCCTGTCAAGGAAGTGGGAACTCAGCGGTACAAAGGGTGTGTGAAGTAGGCGATAAAGTCGTGTTTTCAAGATCGGGCAAGGGCCAATTTGGCAAACTGGAAGCCAGCCCAATAATCTCGCCGACGCAACCCATCAAAGCCTACTATAGTAACCAAAACGGAGTGGGAAGCAAGAAAACCGGATTCTCAAATAAACTGAACGCCCCGTTCCAACTGGTGTACCGGGTCAGCATCAACAACAATACATAAGCTGCCGACACGGTTGAAACCAATATTCCCATGGGTAATGTAAGCCACCATCGTCGCGGTTGGGGTGCAGCCATCGACTGTCGATAGGCCCACCCCAAGCAAATCTTGCCCGGCCACAACAGGATCAAAAACACTAAACTCAACAACCAAATCAAATCAGTGGGAATGGCTTCGATCTTTAACAAAAACAGCGGGATACACAACGCCACCGAAACAGTCCAGCTTCCCAAATACCAAACCGGGGCTCTGCGAAATAATCGCACGATTTGCCAGATTTCAATGAAAGCCCGAACGTCTTGCCGTACCGCAAAATGCACTTGCATTAACGGCAGGCCAGAAAAAATCGGAACTGCCAAGAGGAACCCCAACAAGCCAGCCAGTCCGCTCAATGGATGTTCTGGTGCCAGCGTGGCAACTGCCATCAATAGCGTCGGCAGAAACAACCAAGCGGCCGTACCCAGGAACCCTACTGCGCCCAATCTAAAATAGTAGGCAAGTCGTAAGGCAGTCAAAAATCGCCATGGTCTCCCGATAATTTCCGACACAAAATCTGGCTGCTGAATCTTGCTCCAAAAAATCCAGGGCAGCAACCAATCTTTCAAAGGCGGCGCATTGGCGATATCATCAGTCAATCCGAAACAAATCCAATCGCTGCACCATCGGATCGGTTGGCCGATCAATGGCCATTTGACCATCCGCCGAGCCATCCACAAGGCCAGCGAGAACGGAGCGATAAAGGGCCAAAAATAGTGCCGCAGTTTGCCACCGCAAACGGCGGCAGCAACCAAATGAGCGATCACCAACGCCGTGGCCAGATAGAACAGGAATTGAGTTCGCACCGCCGTTGAACCCTGCGGGGCAATTAATTCCGCTTCGGCGGAAAACAATGCCAAATAGCGAATCGGAATTAACCAAACCCACCAACTGAAAATGGAATTACCGAGCGCCGCCGCCCGATAAAATCCGGCCGTCACCGGTCCGCAGGAAACCGTCTTTCCCAAGGCGACTCGCCGCGACACCTCCAACAGATACCCCAGCGTTAAAAAATTAAAGATTGGAATGCCTGCCAAAATCGAGAGGATCACCAAGACGGTCAACCCGCCGATCAGCCAATTCCAGCAACCCGCCACCCCATAGGCCAACCAATTCCCACATCGAAACAGCCAGCTTGATGATCGATGTGAGACAAAGCCGCTTCCATTCAACGGGGCTAGAGCCGACCCATCGGTTGGCTGATCGACAAACGACTTTTCGGTATTTTCGGAAAATATAGTGATCGAAGACATGTTTGTAGTTCGCTGGTTCTGATAAATGTTGGCTGCAATTGATTTATTTTTATAAATTGGCAAAACAAGCTAGAATTTTGTTGAGTAAAATAAGTAGTTACAGATGAACGGTTGTCAGTTAATCCGTTTCAACATCATTTCAACATCTAATATAATACTTAGAAATGGGATTGGTAGTTTCGTTTGAAGCTTTCAACGATTGTGACAGGATGGTCTGAACCCTTTAGAAACGTGGCCTAGCTTATAGGGGGTTATCGCGATGCGATGGTTAGTTGTTTTTCGAAATATCTTGGTTTTTCTGTCCGCCTGTCTGGTTTTAGTGATCGGCCTGGGAAAGGCACTGGATTCAGATCGATCCTTTTGGCCATTTCGTTCGTTTCAAATTTCGGCGACGACTCCGGCGGGGCCTGCGGCAACCGCTTCATCGGATGAAACGGACGTGATCATGCGCGTCAACCAAGTTTTTCAAGAGCTGTGGGACGAGCACAATTTACAGCCTGCTGATCATGCCGATTCGTTGTTGATGATGCGACGGATCTCGTTGGCGCTGACCGGTTCGATTCCATCACTGCAAGAGATTCGCCAATTCCATCAGCATGATCCAACTACGACGATCGCTAACTACGTCGACCACCTGCTATCCGATCGTCGGTCGGCAGATTATTTGGCCGAGCGATTGGCTCGCAGCTTCGTCGGTGTGGAAGATGGCCCTTTCATTGTTTTCCGTCGCCATCGATTCGTCGATTGGTTATCGCAACGACTTCATCGGAACCAAGGTTATGATCAGATCGTGCATCAAATGCTCACGGCCACCGGATTATGGACGGACAATCCGGCCGTCAATTTTTTTACTCGCTCAATTATTCCGGATTCGGAATCGGGATCGCCTGATCCGATTGAGGTTGCAGGCCGGGTCTCGCGATCGTTGTTGGGGATGAGTATTGACTGCCTGCAATGTCATGATGATTTTTTGGGCACGATTGATTTAGGGTCGCTGGATGATCCCGTCGGTGGAACCCAATTGGACTTCCATGGCTTGGCTGCCTATTTTAATCAAGTCGAAAATTCATTGTTGGGGCTGAATGATAATCGATCGGCACCTAGCTATCACATTCAATTGGTCGGACAGACGGAAGAGACTCAAGTTGCCCCCCAGGTACCTTACTTGAGAGAGTTGATTGCCGATACGGTCAATCATTCGCCAGATCGTCCATCCGCTTCAATTAACCAGCGGCAGCAATTTGCTGACTGGATCATTCATCCCGAAAACCGACCGTTTGGTCGGGCGATTGTCAATCGCATTTGGGGAATCATGTTTGGGCGACCGTTGGTCGATCCAGTCAATGACATTCCGCTGGCCGCGCCGATTCCACCGGTGATGGAATTGTTAGTTGACGATTTTATCGATCACGGCTATGACCTGCACCGAT
>JBGTHU010000847.1:0-2977 GCA_041745975.1 Mariniblastus sp. | reverse complement strand
GTCGTAGGGCGAGTCCAAGCCGTAAATTGGTTCGCCACCACTATCGAAGACAATTTGGGGGGAACCACATTTTTCCCCAACGCCAAATTGATAGGTCAACGGATTACCAAACTCCGCGAAGAAGCCACTTTGCCAATGATGATCGAAGTCAGCCTCCCCCGAAACGCTGACGCCCATCAAGCTCAAGCCATCATGAACGCCGTAGCCGAAACTGATCCAGCGATTATTTCGGATCCCCCACCCCATGTACGGTTTTCCGGATTCTGTCTGAACCGAATTCGCTTTCAGATTCGAATGCTGGTAGTCGATTCGGTAGATCTGGCTCAACTGAGGAAGCGAATTGAAGAACGATTGGAGATCGAATTTGAACGTCATGGTGTTAGCGATCCGGCGGGCAATTATGCCCCTTTGGGTATGATCAAGAGTCGTTCCGACTATCGGCCCGACTATCAAACTGATTATCATTCCGACTATCGACCTGACTATCGCGACACTGCATGAGCCGTGCATGCCACAATGAAGCCAACGCTGAATTCGCTTCGCCCCGCTTGCAGTTCTCTAAATGCAGCGTTTCGATTTCGCTCACAGCCTAGAGCTTATATGGAATGCTTTTTGTAGTTTATAAGACAGGTACTAGGTAGTGATTAATCCATGGCTCGACCGAGTTTGCCCGGAAGGTTATCGATAAGGACCCAGCATGTTCTCTGGTTTGAGAATTTCGTCCAAGTCTGCTTTTGTCATGAGCTGTTTCTCCAATACCAATTCATAAATGCCACGGTCGGTTTCCAAGGCTTCTTTGGCCAAAATGGTGCTGGTCTCGTATCCCAAATACGGGTTGAGTGCGGTTGCCAAACCAATTGAATTCTGCACGTACGCCTGGCACCTTTCCACGTTTGCAGTGGTCCCTGAAAGGCATTGATCAGCCAAAACTTGCATCCCGTTTTTCAGCATCTCCATTGAAGAAAATAGGCACTCCACGATCACCGGTTCCATTACATTCAGTTCCAACTGTCCAGCCTCGGAGGCCATTGTAACGCACAGATCGTTACCAATTACCTTGAAAGCGATTTGGTTGACCACTTCCTCTTTCAGCGAAGATGAAAACGCCTTGAAGGTCTGGCCCAAGGTCATCGGTACCGCGTCCTGCAGTTGCGTACGTCCCATCTTGATGACTGAGCGAAACTCTTCGGCCTTTCGATCGATCGTGGCAATCAAATGCCGCAACACTTGCACCAGATCCTCATTGTAAAGGATTGTGGCAATCTTGATTGCCGTAGGATAGGCGTCGTTGGTTGACTGCGAAAGGTTAACATGATTATTGGGGTGACAAACGGAGTACTCACCCTTAGGCTTGCCTAAGATTTCCAAGGCGCGGTTGGCGATCACTTCGTTTGCGTTCATGTTCGTGCTGGTTCCCGCACCTCCTTGGATCATGTCGACGATAAACTGATTGTGCAATGCTCCCATACAAATCTCGTCACAGGCCTGCACAATGGCTTCTTTGACATCCGTCGCGATCAAACCCAGTTCATGATTGGCCAGTACGGCGGACTTCTTGACCATCGCTAACGCGTTAACAAAATACGGATACAAATTCAGCCGAATTCCGCTCATGTCAAAATTTTCCAAGGCACGCAAGGTTTGAACGCCATAGTACGATTCGGCGGCCACCTCCTTGTCCCCCAATAAATCATGTTCTATCCGTCGATTTTTGGAACGGTATAGGTAAGTCACGTTACCGCTGCGGCTGTTGGCGTTTTGTAGCCGCCGAGCGATAATCTTGGCCACTTTTGAATAGACTTTCACGCTCATCGAGCCATGCTGTTTCAGCAAGTCCATGAAGCGGTGTCGGTCGAAGTGGATGATCGTTGATTCTTGAATGGTTTGGGCCGTTGCATAATGCTCGATCTCCTTCGTTTGGCTGATAATACAACTCTCGTTGATAAATTCACCATCCCAAAACGATGTGAGAGCCTGTTTATTGCCTTGGGCGTTTTGCTGCCAAACAATCAAGCGACCGCTTTTGACCAACAACAAATCCTCCAACGGTTCGTGTTGCCGGCAAACAGAGTCACCGGCAGCATACGTCTGAAGGGTTGCCAATTGGGCCAACATTCGTAGTTCTTCGTCGCCTAAGTCTTCCAGCAGTTCAACTGACTTAAAGAACGCGATAAAATCAGCAAGCACCATATTCAATTCCTGAGGTTTAGCACTGAAGGCGAACATCAAATTCGTCAGTCATTCCGAGCATAAGTCAAGGCGGCCCTGGATAGGCAACTTGGCTAACTTTACCTGAGAAAGCGAAACGGCACGATCAAATCGATCGAATAACTAAAAGGAACTGACAACTCCGCTCCAATTGTGATGGCGGTGACAATCGAACGATAGTGACCGGTTACCTCAGTAGCGAGCGGTCAGGAATGCCAGATTTAATCATTAGTCATCAAGAAGCGGTTGAACCAGTCGATCACGACTGTTTCAGCCGCTTCGGCGTGATTGCCGCGGAAACCATGACCGGCGCCCTCCAGTACCACCAACTCGCAGGTCAAGCCGACTTTCTCATATTCCGCCCGCAGTTTTTGACTGTGACTCAGCGGCACCAATCGGTCGGCAGTTCCGTGCACCAGTAATACAGGGGCATCGTCGTCGGTAACGTGCGCTATGGGCGAAACGGATTCAGCCAAATTCGGATTGAAATCCAATGCGGGAAAACGATCGCTGGGCCCGACCATATTCCGCAAATCTGTGGGAGGATAATAAGCCACCAAACAGGCGACTCGACAGGCAGCGGCATCAACCGCCCCCTCTTTTTCAGGATTGCCATCGTCCCCTGTTGTTCCCATCATTAAACTCAAATGACCTCCAGCACTGGCACCACAAATCCCCAATCGCTGCGGGTCAAAACCGATCTCCGAAGCATTGGCTCGAATGTGTCGTACCGCCAAACGGATGTCGGATACTGCTTCGGGGACTTTGA
>JBGTHU010000846.1:0-2280 GCA_041745975.1 Mariniblastus sp. | reverse complement strand
ACCACCTGAATTTACAGACCAGGCTAACATGTCGCCAATTTTTTGTATCACCTTTTTTATATTTTTGTAACAAAAGGAAACGACCGGTCAGCCCCTGAGCAGAAAACCGAACCAATGAACGCAATTGAATTTCTATCGTCCCCATTAAGTTGCCGATTGTCCACGGCCGAACTTGTTTTGGCCGCCCAAGACGGTGATCGAGAAGCCTTTGGTGAGCTCTTTCAAAGGTTTCAGCCAGTCGTAATGGCACTGGCTATGCGCCGTTTGCGCGACTACGCCGACGCTCAAGAACTTTGTCAGGATGTATTCTGCCAAGCCATGGTAAAGATCGACCAACTGCGAACGCCCGAAGCGTTTCCCGGCTGGATTCGTCAAATCACGGTGCGAATGGCCATGAATCGCTCTGCCCGTGGCAGGGGAGCGATTTCGATTGAGCCGGAAATTATGGCGGAAACGATTGCCGAGGAGGCATCGCCAATCGAAGACTTATTGGCCGTCGAACGAGCCGAACAGCTGCGCGTCGGACTAGATCGTCTGGGTGAAATGGATCGACAAACGCTGGTCGCATTTTACGTTGACGGCCTTTCGCTGGCCGATATGGCAGACGATTTTTCCGCTCCCCTGGGAACGATCAAGCGTCGTTTGCACGTCGCTCGCAAGCGTTTGGCTCACGAAGTCGAGGCACTCGCATCGGCATGATCTACAATGAGTTTCTTTTTTGGAGACCTCACTCACCGAAATTTCTCCCCGATACGAAAGTGTCGGGGAGATTATTCGAACAAGCGCATTCCGGGCAGGGCATCGAGTTGTTCTCTCAGACGAGACGTGGAAAGTTGATCCGCATCCAAAAGTGGGTAATCGAGTTGTTGTTCGGCTTCCTGGAGGAGTTGGTGTTGATCAACTTCGTTTTCAAGCGCGGCCAACCATGCCGGCAGGTCGACACCGACGCCATTGGTTGAACGAATAAATGCCTCAGCTTCTTGTTGCAATAGATGAAACTTGCGAGCGGACTTAAGCGACTGAGGCTCTTGCATTGCATCATTGACCAAGGCACACAAACGATCGATTTGAAGTTGGTGCATCAAACGTCCCTCGATTCGGCGACCAACCGATTCCATGCGAATCGAATATCGTTTTCGCAAACGCTCCAATTTTTCCAAGTAGTTATCAGCTTCGTGATCGATTCGTTCGCGTAGTGAGCGCCGCCAAAGTGAAGCGACACGATTTTGCCCGTTGTTCAATAAAACACTATGAGCCCAAACGACTGGCTTCAAATTCCAACAGATACGCTCATATCGATTTTTCAATCGCAAGAAATCCAAGAACGTATATAACATGTCTCCACTATCGGATTGGGTTGTCGTCGAATTGTAATCCTGATATTCATTGTAATTTTCCAGCACAGCTTCCAAGATGATTTGAAGAAACTCGCAAGCCTTATAGAAGCTGATTTGCTGGTCGATTTCATCCAGCAACCTCAGATCGGGAGGGTTGGGAGCTTGCGCCAATTGAGTCAACCAGTTTTCGACTCCCTGGTGTAGAATAGCCCGCATATTGCCCGCATAGAGAAATTGTTGGGAAAACAAACCCGCGCCATAGGTTTTAATAAAGTGGACCATCTGTTGCCATGACGCACTATCTCTGACACGTTCCAACACACTCAAACGGAGTGTCTGGCTGTGCTCCAACCAGAGTGCCAACATCGACTCGGTGAGTCGTTCTGTGCAATTAAACAACCACCGTTCCGACCCTTGCTTGATCGCAAATTGATCAACGGCATTTCCTATTTCCTGGTCTAATTCCGCAGCAGGAGTAGGACTCGAGTTCGCATCACTGGGTTCAGATTTATTCAGGGACGAGTTGGGGTCATCTCCCAAATTTTTGGAGGCTTCTAATAGAGTTTGAGTCATCGCTCGGAAAGCCACCTCAAACAGTTCATCGAATTCGGTAATGGCCCCTCCACCCAGCGGATTATTTTTTTCCATCGACAGAATTGTTTCGATCAATCGATGCGTTTCGGTAAATTTTCCGACTGTGGGAAGTTGCCGACAGAGTTCCAACAAGCTCAATTTAAGTGCTTTCGATTGGACAATTTTAGCCGGATCTCCTCCTCGTTGATTGGGAATATACAGAATCGATTGATGGCTTAGGTCCTCGATGAGAACCTGGAAATGTTGGATCACCAATTCATGGTCACGCAACTGAATCGCCGCTAACACCGCGATCAGCGGGTCATCATGCCGGTTGAGCTCTTCACGGCGGACTTTGGATTCTGTAGCC
>JBGTHU010000845.1:0-2079 GCA_041745975.1 Mariniblastus sp. | reverse complement strand
GCGGGGATCGTATTTCTGGTGGATCGGCTTTTAATCGAACTGCTCTCGCCGATCGATACCGATTGGCGGGAACGTGACCAGACCAGTGGCCATTCGGGTTTGGGACTGATGAAAATTTGGAATACCCTGATTGCCAATCGTCCGTCGGAAGAAGAGGAAGGTGATGCGAACCCGGCGACCGATCCAACACGGCAACAACAGCATCAGGTGCGAAGAAATCGCGTGTTGGCAGCTGGATCGCCGATCGGATGGCCGGTGCTGTTACTCCTTAGTACGGCCGGTCTGGCTCAGATAGCTTTGGTGGCCCCCAGCGAAGCCAGACTTCAATCAGCCATCCGAGCCGCTATGTCGCGAGCCGTAGCGATCGACAAGGATTTCGATCCCGTTGGTGAATTGGAATTAACTAAAATTGACTTCCAAACCGATGAACGGGATAAGTTCGATGCCTGGGGCGAGTATTCACGTTCTTTCTACTACCAAGATAGTGATCAAACGACTTACTGGATTTCCATCGATTTTCCTTTCGGGCCGCATTGGCATGATTTGCGGGATTGTTATAAAGGGGCCGGTTGGAAAATTGAGGAAGAAACTTGGTTCAAAATGCCTATCGAACTGGATACAACGTCAGCCCCACGGTTGGGAACCAGTACGCTTGAGAGCGGTTGGGAGGCGGATCAGTTTTTGACAACCAAACCGAATGTGGCCGAAACTCAGTTGGTAGTGCATTCCGCGTTTTATGCGGATGGGAAAATTTTCAATCGTCCACGAGCTGGAAGTCTGTTTTACGATTTCGTGACGCATGTGGCCAAAGGGCGTGATCGCCAAGAACAGGCGGATTATTTTCAAATCCAAGTCGTGGTCAGTCACAACAAAAAAGTGACACCCGAACAGGAAGCAAGGGCGCGCGAACTAATCACGATTGTTTCCCAACGGTTTCGCGAATCGGTGGCTGAATTCGATCCTTCATCTAAATGACCGATCAGGTTGCGGATTGCGTCGAACCACGTTTGGAAGTGGATGATTGCCATCTTGGTTTGAAATGCCTTGCCTATTTCCATCATTTGCCTGATAGTTCAGTTTTGATCACAAAAAAGGATTGAATTTTCGGAATCAGTTAACTATCTTGAATGAAAATCTGTTACCTTTGGGTCAAGTCGACCTTATTAAACTGCGGTAGATTTCGCCTTCTACCTTGAGGTTTCCTTTTTAATTAATTATAATATTGGTTAAGATTATCAATATAATTTTCAACTTAATCTTGCGAAACCTTCAACACGGAATTCTGCTACTGAATCGGCGTTCCCTCAGAGCTTTTTCAGATTTCTTATGACTTAGATGATGCCACATGCATGAATTTCTAAAATTTGTACTTAGCTTGCCACGTTTGTTGGTCAAAATTTCGTTGGACGTTTATGACGCTGCAGCCCGCTTGCCCAAGCGACTATTTGGTGATTTGTTTGGTCGATTGGGTGGCGTTGTCGATTCGATTGATCGAGCAGACACGACGTTTAATCGAATTTCTCGGGTAATTTTTTGGCCCTTCACGGCGGTGATCTCCGTGATAGGTTCTTTGTTTGCTTGGGTGTTTGATAATCCCTTTTTTCGAGGAGTGGGCAAATACACCCGTTGGATTTGGCAACCGTTTTTTGCGTTAGCGGCGTTTGGTGGCGGGTATTTGAAGAGTCGCCGACGAGGGCTTTTGATTTGGGGGGGCTACATTGTTTTGTTGTTATTGGCAACGTTGTTTGTGGCTTATCAATTGCAAGTCAATCGCAGCCAACGAATTCCGGTATATTTGGAAGGTTATGAAGCGGCCAAAACGGCTGGCGGTGATCAAACGGAACTCGCGTCACTTTATTTGCGGAAGTTACAGCAGTTGGGAGTCAAGACCGATCAAATTGAATTGGCTGAAATTCAAGAGCTCGCGGCCGCAGGTAAGTTAGATCAGGCCATCGCACTCGCGGAAAGAATGGCCCCGCCCGACCGTCCCGGCTCTGCAGCCGCCCACTTTTGGTTGGCCAATCAATACTTGAACCAGTCACTGGAAATTTCGCCGGAGGAAAGGTTGAAGATGGCGGA
>JBGTHU010000844.1:0-5076 GCA_041745975.1 Mariniblastus sp. | reverse complement strand
GCGAGCCGTCGATGTGGCAGCAATGTAGCAGGGGGCGATTCCTGCCAAGTTTTTATCGGAATCAAGTAATAACGCGACCACCAATTGTTTACCAACACCACGCTCCGAATCAGCAAACGCATTCCACCAATTCAATTGCCACACGAATCCCAGCATGGGATTGTCTTGAGCCAACTCTTCCCATTGAGATCGCCAGGGAAGCAACGACTTAAAATCAGAGTACGTCAGCAGTGTAAGGTCTTGTGGGTTCATGGAGGTTGATTGAAGCTGTTTGAAGTTTATATTTGTTTGATTATTTGATACTATTCTTGCAACCGTCGACGGGTCAAACGGGAGGTTGAGGCTCCTGCCGAAGCGACAACTCGCTATCTGCCACTCACCTTATAAACAAAGCCTAATGCTGCCGCCGTTTTTCGTTGAGTCTCGTCCCGATGCTCTTTGTATCTCTGCCAACCCGTTCTCAGCCACTTAGAGATCGGACGTTCAAAACAATAGGTCGCTAGGGTGGAAATCGAAATCGTAAATCCAATTGTTAATACAAGGCAAAGCACAGAGGGAACCCCCCACTGTTGTAAATAATAGATCGCGACACACCCCAAGTTGTTATGCAGTAAATATAGCGAATAGGAGATTGTCGAAATGAAGACAAACGGTTTCCAACGCAACAACGGGATGCGGTCAAAAACGGCCATCCCCAACAATCCCAACAACGTCATGCTTACCACAGGATTGTGCCCGTGATTGTCAATCCAATGAAACACAAACATCGACAAACCGATCATGGTGGCATTGATGCTCAAACGACCATCGGCCAGCCGAATTCGATACAGGAAAATTCCCATAAAAAACAATGGCATGTAGTTCAACAACAACAGTTGGCTGAACCAGAAGATCGTCTGCCCGGCCCAATTCAAGTTGCCAGGATTACCCAAGTCCAGCACGATCCAGCCACCTATAAAACAGAGCAATAAGTACCAAAGATAAGTCGAAACTTTGGTCGATTGAGGTCGCAACACGCCGGCCAAAAACATGACCACCGCATACCCATAAAATAGCACTTCGACTTGTAAGGTCCAGGTGACCGGTTCGAGGCATTCAAACCCCAACAAATTCGGCATCAATGTCAAGTTGGCGACAATTTGGGGGAACGACCATTCACTGTGAGCTCGGATCGGCATCATCATCAACAAAACCAAATTCAAGCCGATGACAAACAAAAATGACGGCAGAATTCGGATCAATCGAGCGATCACAAACTCTCCCGGTTGCCCTTTGCGGCACAACGTCATCGCGTTGACATACCCGCTGAGCATGAAGAACAGCTGCACGCCATACTTTCCATACGGCCATTCAAACCCCAATGGATCGATGAAGCCATACTTCGTTTGGTAGACATGTGTAAAGTGGAACAGCATCAAATTGATCGCCGCCAACGCCCTCAGCGCATCCAACTCGAGAACCCGTGCGGATGCGGGTTGCGATGTGGTGGAAGGGATATTAGGGCTGACTTGAACGGACATAGCCAATTCGAACTGTGAACATAAATGTCGAATGAAGGAAATATATCGTGATTCCATTAAGTTAGGTTACTGATTGAATGTTGGATGCCATCTAAATCAGAACCCGCCCAAGAGATGAAATGATCATCAGCAAACTTAACGCGGATGACGGTTATAATGATTGGGAATAATTTTCCGCTTTGCCTCGACCGTCACGCTTCTTCGAAAAAGCAAATTTCCCATCAGTGCCCCATTGTGACCTAACCTTTATCAGAAAAGGGGTCCAACACTCTCCGGCGAGCGTCGGACCCCTTTTCTGACATTCATGCCGCCTTCTTGAAACTAAGCAATCAGGGTTGCAAGAAATGTCTCAATGGAAACCTCACAATCCCCCATAGCTCCGCTCAAGGAAACTTGTTTATGAATCACGTCATGTCAGTCAAACGCTTGGATTCGGCCCCTATCGAAATTCGAACCGAACTTTTTCGGCAGAATATTGACTTGCAGGCCTACTCGTTGACTCATCAACTGCACGATCACGAGCTGTTGGAATTGGAGAGCCTGGTGGCGTTGTCTAAACGGTTGCCACCCCGGCAGCGGGAATACGTTTTCGCCAAACAGGAATTTGGAACCCATGAAACGGGCGAACACTATCAACACGCCAATCCGATCGATGAGTTGTCAACCGAAGAAATGATCATGAACATCGAGGCACAAAATCAAGTGATCGTGTTGCGGAACGTAGAGACGGATTCGATTTATGGACGGTTCGTCAACCAGGCTCTGGATACCTTGCAAGACCAAATCGAATCCGTTACCGGTCCAATTTCGGGGCGAGAGAGCTTTATCTTCATCAGTCCCCCCCATTCCTACACACCGTTCCATTACGATCCTGAACAAAATTTCTTTTTGCAGGTCAGAGGACGTAAAGAGTTCGCTGTTTACGACGTCAATGATCGGGACGTGATGCCGGAAACGGCTTTGGAAAACTATCTGGCCGTGAGTGCTCGCACACCCTGCCCGCTAGAGTACTTTGATCGCTATAAGATTTTTGACTTGTCACCGGGCACCGGTGTTTACGTGCCCACGACCGCCCCGCATTGGGTGCGGACGCTCGACGAGATATCGATCTCGATTAGCATCAATTTCCGCACTCCCAGCTCAATTCGCCGAAACCGAATTTGTCGGTTCAATCGGATGTTGCGGAAAATGGGTCTCAAACCCCAGCCTGTCAGTCCGAGGGGCGATTCTTCCCGAGATCGAGTAAAGGCGTTTTTATTTGAGGTTCCTGCGCACGTGAAAAGGCTGATTAAAGGCAAGTCTAAATCGTGAGATTCGACTTCAGGTAATCAAGCGGAACGGGCCTATCATGGCGCGATCCTCCTTTCGGCGCGCGAGGCTGCAGCGAGGCTGCATATTGGAACAGCATTGCATCGACGCCTTTTGAACTCGTGGGCGCGTGCATGGGTTGGAATTCGTCCGCCAATGCTGGGAGGCCTTGCTCGCTCACCTATCGGAATCTCGAATCGGACACGAATGCCACCGGGCAGCTCGACGGTCATCACCGATGGAACCGCCGGTAATGGGGAACGTAATGATACAGGAATAAACTGTGGGGGGTGCGGCCGGTCGATCTGCTGGGACCGGGAAGCGTTATCACGCAATTCAATTGGACGCAAACTTTGGTTCGATACAGCGGGTATCTCTCGCAACTTTCGTCGCCAGTAATAAAAAGCTGCTTGCGAGACGCCTTCTCGCAGACAAAACTGAGCAATTGTGACGTTGTCTTGACTGAATTGTTCAAAACGCTTGGCCCATTGCTGGGCTCTTTGAGATAGAAACATAGGTTCTCCCGTTAGTGATACGTGACGAAACCCTTCATCCTAACCCCCGCGCCTAGTATGGTTCTGGTGTACGGTTACGTCACTCATTGACAAAAGAAACAACCGACATTTTAACGCCAGATTCTTCATTGGTTACAAGGAAAATAGTCTCTCCGAACGTGTCCAATAAAGCTCGAAAGATTGCGAGTTTAGCGATTTCAAACTCCTCATCCCTCGATCGTGGCTTTACTCGGTCTTTCCAATTCATTTGCTTCCAAGCATCTATGCGTTCCTTTAGTAACTCTTGATAATCTAATCGGTTGAGGATCTGACGGTGTTCTTCTCGCAAATGCGCTACCGCATATTCAAACAATATTGAATCAAGAAATACTCGGAAGATTCTCGAATTTGTAAAGCAAAATGCAATCGTGTTTTGGGAATGTCCAAATTTCTGGCGAATTAATTCTGTTTTTTTGCCCAAACTGCGAGGCAACGAAAATTTTCTTTCATGCGAAAAATTCAGTACGCTTTCAAGATAACGATTGGAATCAGTATTGACGAACCAGTGGTCAAACCAAATCATTCCACCAGTCCCGTTACGATTGGCAATTATAAACGATCCGTCAATTTCTTGAAATTTATATCTCAATCTCGAAGTCGAGGCTCGTTCCAACAACTTTGTTAAGGTTATGTAGCTTTCTTTGTGTGTTTTCCGATCGCTTAGGCTATTAAAGGTTGCGCTATGAATCCTGTCCCCACTATCGCGCTCTTGCCAGTAGGCGAGCCCATAATTTTCACCAATTGCGTTCTTGATACCTGATTTACAGTCATCATATTTATCTCCAAGCGGGTTTCTCAACCTCTCCCGATCCGAATAGCCTACACTCTTTTCTGGTAACGTTGACAAAACCGATTCTAACTCATCATTGATCATCTTGAAATCAAGGCTAGTTAAACCGAGGAAAATCAAATTTTCATCCATCATTGAAAAATGTGGAAGCGAAGTTAACTCTCCCACCTTTTCCAGGCAGTTTAAAATTCCCTTACGTGGATTCGTGATTAAGGCAAACGAATTTGCCGAAAAATTTACTTCTGCATTTCCTAATTTGATATCCGAAAAAGATAGTGAAAAACCAACGCGACGAATTTCCCGCCATGGCAGGGCGATCTTCCATACATCACCGATTGCGACCAAACTTTCAATTTTTTCCAAATCAATTGACACTTCTATCGCCGAGTTCTTTTGTGAGATCCTATTACTTACGGAAATATAGCCACGGCTCTGAAAAACTGATCTTCGAACATCTGATTTGCTATCAATTTGCATTGCGATTCGCTCAATTTCTTTTCTGGAATTTCCAAATAGCACCCAGTAATCGCCCGAAAAAAAATGGATTTCATTTTCAAAACCATCTCTTTGGTAAATTTGACTATAAATTTGGTTTCCGGCGTCTTTAATCAGTTCAATAGATTTTTCCTGACTGGAGTCGGGAACCGAGTACCAGCAAACCACCTGCAACGGCTCAACAGAGTCAACAACAACAATCAACCTTCCGACTGATAATCTAGCTATTCGATCGATATAATCCTCGATCGTGACTGATAAAACATCCTGGTCGGCAATATCTTCTTGCTCGGCAAATTTTCCATTTCGTAACAAGTCGAATCCATAAATCCAACCTGGATGCCTGAAAAGCTTATGCTCACTTAATACTTCCACTAGATTTGAAATATTCTTAAAATCGATAATAATC
>JBGTHU010000843.1:0-3513 GCA_041745975.1 Mariniblastus sp. | reverse complement strand
AAGTTTCCCGATTTCAGTGTCACAACGGCGGTTTGGTCGTCGATGATGCGGATCATCGGCTTGTGCTTGGCCAATTGGGTGATTCGAGCCCGGTCGTTGAATTTGAACATTAAAAATTTGCCTTGAAGGAAAATCGCACTCAACTGCCATAAGGTCGCCTCCAATTTTAGCTCCGACAGCTCCAGCAATCGAGTCGCGGCAGCAGGCAAATGTCCGAATCGATCGCGTAGCTCAACAGCAATCTCTTGGATCTGGTTGAAGTCCTCAGCGCGACTAAGACGGCGGTACAGATCGATTTTCTGCCGCTTGTCACTGACATATTCATCCGGCAGATAGGCAGACACGGGAAGATCTACCTCGACTTGAGAAGTCATTTTCTGGGGTTGATGCTTAAGTTTTCGCACTGCCGTCTCTAACATTTGGCAATAGAGTTCATAGCCGACGGCGGCAATATGGCCGCTCTGCTCTGTTCCCAACAAATTGCCTGCCCCGCGAATTTCCAAATCTCGCATCGAAATTTGAAATCCAGCCCCCATATCCGAAAATGTTTCAATCGCCTGCAAACGGCGGGCCGCCGTCGGGCTGAGGCTGCGTTTGGGATCAAGCAATAGATAACAGTAAGCTTGATGTTTGAAACGACCGACGCGCCCCCTGAGTTGATGTAGATCCGACAATCCAAAACGATCGGCATCATTGATAAAAATTGTGTTGGCGTTGGGAATGTCCAAGCCACTCTCAATGATGGTGGTGGCGACCAAGACGTCATAGCGATGGTTGATAAAATCAGTCATGGCGGATTCGAGCGTCACTTCATCCATTTGCCCGTGACCGACGACAAAGGAAGCTTCTGGAACCAACGAATTCAGTTCCTCCGCGATGGCAAATATGCTGTTGACTCGATTATGCAAGAAAAAAACTTGGCCACCCCGATTGAGTTCCCTGATAATCGCCGATCGAATCAGCTCTTGGTTGTACCGCAGTACCTTGGTTTCGACTCGTGTTCGATCCGCAGGTGCGGTTTGCAGATTGGAGATATTACGAACTCCCACCAGTGACATATGCAGCGTCCGCGGGATTGGTGTGGCCGAAAGCGTCAATAGATCCACATTCGATTTTAGTTTCTTTAATCGCTCCTTGTGCTCGACACCAAACCGCTGCTCCTCGTCGACGATCACCAGTCCCAAGCGATTGAATTTGACATCTTTCGAAACGATTCGATGGGTACCGATTGCGATATCAATTTCACCCGTTTTCAATTTCCCCAGGGTCTCCTTGATTTCGTGTCGGTGACAGAAGCGACTGAGTTTGGCAATCGAAACGGGAAACTCTGACATCCGTTCTTTAAAGCTTTTAAAGTGTTGTTCCGCCAGCACGGTGGTGGGCACCAAAACGGCGACTTGATAGCCACTTTGGATCGCCTTGAAGGCGGCCCGCATGGCGACTTCCGTTTTTCCAAAACCGACATCGCCGCACAGTAACCGATCCATTGGTACCGGCCGCTGCATGTCCTCTTTGATGGCATCAATGGCGGTTAACTGATCGGGGGTTTCGGTAAACGGGAATGATTGTTCGAATTCAGATTGCCAATCGCTGTCATGTTGGAAGGCAATGCCACCTTGAATTTCACGTTCGGCTTGTAGTTCAATCATTTCGGCTGCTAGATCCATCACCGCCGCTTCGACCGCCTGCTTTTTCTTCCCCCAGATTTTATTGCCCAATTTGGCCAATACCGGTTTTGTTTTACTACCACCGATATACTTTTGCACCAAGTCTATCTTGGATGCGGGAACGTACATCTTGGCCCCACCATAGAACTCCAACAGCAAATGCTCGGTCAGTTGACCGTCCTTTTCCACCGTTACCATTCCGCGAAATCGGGCAATTCCGTGAGCCAAATGGACAACCAAATTTCCCTCTTGCAAATCAATAAAACTGTCGATCGCCTTGGATAACCGTTGTCGATTGCTGCTGCGTCGCAGGTCGGTGCGATGAAAGAGTTGATCGGATCCAATCATCACGATCCCGTCGTCACGCAAGCGGAATCCGGAATGCAAATTGCCAACGCCGTAATGCAAGCGACCCGTTTGGGCCACGACGGTATCATCAAGAATCTCGCGAATTCGCGTCAGCTCACCTGGAACACGTGCCATCAAATGGACATCACAGGGACTCCCATCAAGGTTTAGAGCCAACCGTTCAAATCGCAGCTTCAATTCCCCCAGGTCATTGCTTTTAATATCAATCGAATCGATGGGTAGCTGCCAACAATGACCCACATATCCAGCGGCCACAGCATCAGCCGATGCCATGGGAAAGGATGCCCATTGCTGGTTGAGTTCTTCCCAGCTGAACAACATTTCCGGATGCTCGCTCCGTTCCAAATAATGCTGGGCAGTTTCCCGCAGCCGCAACGGTTCATACTGCAGTATCAACGTGCCGGGGGGAAGGTACTGAAACAAACTCCCTTTTTCTTTAAATTCAGCAGTTAATACTGTGATTTCGATTTCCTTTAGGTCCGCATGGCTCATTTGCGAGGCCACATCAAACTCCCGCAACGATTCAATTTCAGTATCAAACAACTCGATACGAACGGGACGAGACCAATCCAGTGCAAACAGGTCGATAATGCCACCCCGAATGGAGAACTCGCCAGGTAGTTCAACCGCGGTTGTCGCGTGAAATCCTTCTTTAAGCATCCACTCCTGAAATGCCTGCGTATCCAATTCCTGGCCGACGGATAATTTTTGCGAGTGATCTTGAATCGATTGCTGTTGGGGTACTGGTTGCAACAAACTGGCAACGGTCGCCACAATGATGCCCCGATCAGTGCAAGTATGCGTAAGCGACTTGAGCAATCGCAGCCGATCACCATATTCAAAATCGACGGCTACCGTTGATTCCCAACCGGATAAACAGGCAAGAAATCGATTGATTGGGCCCTTAAAAAAAGTATCCAGATCATCGCGTAAATTATCTTGATCCCGATCTTCAGCAACCACCACTAACAAACGAGGAGCATGGTTTGCCAAGGCAGCGGTCAACAGTCCCAACGAAGAACCCCACACTGAATCGAAACTGGCAACTTGACCACTTTGCAGTGCTGCCAAGGTCAGCTGAAACTCGCTTTTTTCGGAAAAGCGTTCAACAAAATTCAGCAGCGGGGGCTCTAGCACTAGGTCAGTGGTTTCCATTTTAAAATCGCTTTTAGCGAACCGCCTCCTTCTTTTAATCCCGCACCAATTCGTCCGTACGACATTGGCCCTCATTGTTGGCCTGCCAGATCCGACCCGTGTCAACATCCAGGGCGGTCAACCATTGGCCACCATAGCAAAATGTGTCGATCCCTTTGATGTGTCCCAAATCGAGAATCTCGCCATCATATTGAGGTGTGTGCCCAACCACGGCGATCTTTCCGTTTTTGTGGGGGTGCGGCGGATATTCTCCGACGTGTCTCCAGAACAGTACCGAATCCTCTTGTTCGGCCAAAGGGAGATGTTCATCGTAGTTGGCGTG
>JBGTHU010000842.1:0-6237 GCA_041745975.1 Mariniblastus sp. | reverse complement strand
AAACGCACTTGCCTGCTGATTCTCAGCAAAACAAACTAATGCCAATTGATAGAGATATTTATCCTCGTTCGGATTGAGCTTGATTAGTTTTTCCCAATAAAGCTTCTCGGATTGTAACAACGCTTTGTACTCGCCCTCTTGTTCTGATTTTAATAAATCCAACTGCTCCTGTTGTTCTGCAGCGTTTTGACTTTCCCGACGTATTCGATTGACGCGATCAGCAAATTCCTTTTGTAGCTGTTGACGACTCTCTCCCGTTTCTTGAGCCAGCTGCAGATAGCGACTCTCCAATGAACTGGAATCACTGCGGGCCAAGTAAATTGAGCTAATCCCAAAGGTGGCAAGTATGATCGAAGGTAGCCCGAACCAAAGGGCGTGCCGCCTACGGAAATTCTTGAAAGCTCGTTCTCGATAATAGGATTCGGAAGAATCGGGAAGGGCCGTGCTACTCATGTCTGGTACGTTTTACGGGTTGAGGTTGTTAAAAAAGGCCTGGTATGTAAAGGGAAGCCCCCTATGATCGTCAACTGGATTCACTTTTTTATGACGATGCCTGGAAGCATCAGCCCCATTAAAGAACAAGCCTTGCACCACCGGGAGTGATAGCGGTGGCGACAGCACTTATTGTAACTGATAGCACGCTCAATCGCCACTGCTTAAAATGAAATGCGAATCATGGTTTTTTCTTATTACGCCCATGCAAAAGCTCCTATTCCGGTAGCTAATCGAAACAGCAAGATCGTTTTATCCAAAAAAATCAGAAGAATCGGTAAAATCTATCTAACCTGCGCGCCGAATAAACCACAGAGTAAAGAATTTTTCTTGCTGACCGCACTTACAAAATATGCGAAGAACGACCATGAATCTCAAAAACCCGTTCGTCTTTTTAACCGTTGCCTCTATCGCAAGCCTGGCAGTTAGCGACTCCACGCAAACTGCTTGGGCTGTCATTTTCCAATCCGAACAGCAAGAGCCCAACGGTTTCAACGGTTTCAGCGGCTTTGCTGGTTTACCGCCGATTGTTTCCGCCAACACAGCCAACGCCAACAACGCGGTCCCGTCGAACCCAGCGGTTCCGATGGACAAGGGTGTTGGCTCAGATAAAAGCTGGCCACCGATTGTCAAATCCAATTCGGTAAATCAGGGATTGAACGGTTGGGCGTCGTCCAATACTTCAAATTCTGCCACTGCGAAGTCAATGGCAGCAGGGATGCTCAACCCAATTCTGCAGGACGCGAGTGCGGGGTCGAAACCGTCAACTGCACCTCCATTGATCAAAAGCTCAAACACGGCTGTCCAAGGAGCGCTGAGCCCGATCTCAGGACCGGCAGTTCTGAATGGGCAAATGCCTGCCGACGAACCAGTCGAAGCTCCGTTTTTCCCTCGAACCAAAGTCACGGGTGAACCGCTATCATTGCCTTCGCACTCGAGTGCTGGAGTCCCTTTTTTCAGCAGTCCGCCAGCAACCAATAATTCGTCAGGATCGATCCAATCGGTTTCGAACCCCTCTACCAGGAACCGCAACCTGCAAGACTCCGCTATCTTGGATCCGCCCGAACTGCCGGGTAACAATTCAGGGAACTTAGATTTGTCGGCCAGCCAACTTCCTGCCGAAACATCACAGGATGGGATGTCGTATGGAATGCCTAATGGGATGCCTTATGGGATGCCATATGATACCAGTGGATACGACCAAGATTACGGAATGAGTAGTCGATACGGGACCGGTGTGGGCGCCTCTCCCTATGTTGGTGAAGATTATTTTGGCGGAGGTGGGTTTGATTCGATGGAAGGTTATTTCGGAGCGATGGGAGCGGCTCGATTCTATGCTGAAATTGATGTGATGTATATGAATCGAAATCGCGGCAGTATGGTTCTTTCCAATTTCGGTAGCACGGGAAATTTTGATTGGAATTTTGGCTGGCAAGGAACCTTCGGTACCCGACTGGATGCTTTATCGGGCCGAGAGATTTCCTACATGGGAACGGCTGACATAAGCAACTCGATTACACGAGTCGACCCTGCTGGGCGATTGAGTGCATTATTTGCATCGTCTCCTCTGTTTGGTGCCCTGGCCGATCCGTTCTTCGATGCCGAACTCCAACAAGAACGAATCCGCACCCGCATGCATAGTGTTGAATTCAATCGAGTCAAATGGGGTTGGGATGTTATGAAAATGTTTTTTGGTTTCCGCTATATCAACATGGCGGATGAGTACTCAATGTTCTCTCAGAGTGGGGCCGACGTCGGTACTTTCCGCTTGCGTACCAACAATGATCTGTTCGGCGTACACATCGGTGAAGAACTCTTTTATGACGTGGGCTATCGTTTGTCAATGTCCGGTGGTTTGAAATTGGGAATCTACGGAAACTCCAATCGCATTCGCACCAATGCGATCAGCAACGGGACCGAGTTTATTAACAGCCAAAGTCGCAATGGTACATTTTCGACAACCATTGACGCCAATCTAACCTTCCACTACCAAATCAATCGACGGGCTCGATTGCGAGCTGGCTACGAAGCTTTGGTACTCGATCGCGTGGTGACTGCCGCTGATAATTCTCCGGGATTTTTGTCCCCTTTCACCGGCACCGGTAACGGTAACCGCGACACCGTCGTCTATCATGGCTTCGCTGCTGGTTTGGAGTTCTATCGTTAGTTTTTTATCAGAAGCGTTGGCTGGCACAATCTCTGCCGGTGGCGTAAGCCCTCGGTAGATCGGCGGCACATCTTCTTCAGCACCCCGATATCGGTTCGATTTTCGCTCCGCAATTGTCTGCGGCGGTAATTGAAAATTGATAGCGAGAGTGCCACTCTGACTCCAGTCGATCCTTCAACCACTCAATTTGTATTTGATCCTCACCGATAGCGTAAACGGATGGCCCCCATGACGATTGCCCAACCCCTTTAACACCCAGTTTCCGAATCTGTTGAATCAATTGGGTGACTTGCAGCCCGTTGAAATCACCTCCTTGTACCGCTGCAAAATGGCGTCCGCTGCATCTCCCAAACTGGTAAATTCCCTCGGCAAACGGCCCGTAGTCGCCCTTAAGAAGAGCTGGAACAATCACCTGTTTGGCCAGCTCGACCAGCGAACCACGGCGGTTTGAGGGCGTCGACCCGATTTGAGAAAATGCTTCATTCTCTGCCACGCCAGCGATCCCTTGATGTTGCCTGGGGATCGCGATCATAATTGGCCAGCCAGTTGGAAAAGGGGTCTGAAGATCAAGTTGGGCAATTTCCCCAGAGGAATATTTTCCCCGATCAACCAAGAATCCACCTTGAAAAAAACCGTGACTTCCAATCGCCGACCGCTTTCCTCGTCCCGTCTGAGAAGCAGTTTCCATTGGGCCCAAGAAAGGCAATTGAAAAAATCGATTCAAGAGGGTCACAGTAGCGAAACCAAGCTGCGTTCCGGAACCGAGTCCTACATGTCTGGGAAGCGATTGGGACTGACACAGGCAAATTGGCAATTCCCGAAAATGTCTGAGATGGATCAAATTTGCTGGTAAACTGGCTGCCAAATTAAATGTAAACCAGTTTTCGATCACTTTTTCGATTGCCGTTCGATCCGAACCAATGATCTTTAGTTCCGCGGATGGTCGAGCAACCAAATTTTGCCGTGGCCAATTAAGCATCAATCCCATTCCGCCAAACTGCGGATGGGGGGCGTTTGCCTCGATTGGCCCCACCGAAAACAGGCCAAAATGCAATCTTCCCGGAGCTGAAACCGATAAACTTGATACCTTCATGGTCAGCTTTCGTGACGCTCAACGCGTTGATAGACATATTCCTCAAGCATCTGAAATGCAGCGGCTTCCGCTGGACCTCCCGTTTTTTCTACGATCGTTCGGCAGCGATCAAATTGGGCATCGATTTCTGTTTTAGGTAAAAAATCAATTCTGGTAGCAGTGATCGCGGCTTCGAGAATGGCATGCCGTCCGCGGTTGAATCCTTCGAATTCCCGCCCCCGACCGGTTTTGATTGTTTGGCACTGCAGCGAAAGACGAGGTTGATTAGCATCGATGTGGATCACCTTAAACTCGAACCAACGGCAGGCTTCGATTAGGACCGAACCAACGACTTCAGTGGCCGGTCGCAGAGGAGGAAGCTCAGCCAATGCATTGACTGCCGAGCGCGCGAACAACAACGCGTCATCGGTTAAATGCAAAACGCCTTGACGTGTTCTCAACAAGTTCTGACAGGTGGTCGACGTATCAAACGGTCGCAACTCGAAACAGGCCCAGTCCCCCCGATAGTCGGGGCCCATGGGAGCGAGATTGACGGTGTTGTCTTGATTCAACGTCGACACAATGGTTTCAATTATCATAGAATCGATGGGCCACTGCCAACCACTGGCTGCACTCGTCGGTCGACATCCAGATCCAAATCGGAACTTGGGAGACGCTTCCTTCGGTCGGCCAATTCTAAAAAGTTCAGCAATATCTGCTCGCCGTGCTCGGTCAGTATCGACTCGGGATGAAATTGGACTCCAATCAATGGCAACGTTCGATGAACAACCGCCATTACGGTTCCTGACGGCAACCAAGCAGCGACCTCCAAGCCAATCGGCAGCGAATCCGTTTCGGCAACCAAGGAATGATAGCGACCAACCCACCACGGGGAGGGAATGCCATTAAAAAGCCAACCGCCGTCGTGAAAGACTTGACTTCGACGCCCATGGACTGGATTTCCCGACACGCCCACATTTCCTCCCAACGCTTTCACAATCGCCTGATGCCCTAGGCAGACTCCCAAGATCGGGTATTGCGTTGCCAACTGCCGTACGACTTCCACGGATATCCCCGCCTGCTCAGGCGTTCCCGGCCCTGGAGAAATCACTATCGCGTCCGGGTTCAAACTTCCGATTTGTTCAATTTCGATCTGGTCATTGCGTACCGTCAGCGTCTCACAACCTAGCTTACGAAAATATCGAGCCAAGTTGTGAACAAAACTATCGTAGTTGTCGATTACCAAAATCAATTTGTTCAACTGCAATGAATAATTTTCGATAAAGCACAAAATTTTGCTAAAACTAGCGGGGGAATTACACGTTTTACCAGATCGGGAAAACCGGCCAGTTCGCATTTCAGCCGACTAACATAATCCGACTCGCTTCGACCCAATTCGAATCGACAGAATCGACAGAATCATAGCCAAATTGCCAGCGGTTTCAATCCCAGGCAAGCCGCAGATGGCCTCTTTGAGGTTCTGGCACGATCGGCAGACGAAAACTTACTGTCCCGACTGGTGTCGCATCGTTCCAAGGCGGGTTTTGAATCGGAAAATTTTTGGAAATCGTTCTCAGGTCGGCTCATTGCTCCGTCGCACCTTATAACAGATGTCGCGCTTTTACCTCGAGATACTGATTCACAATGGCGGACGTCAACTGATCAGGGAATACATCCAAAGTCAACACGCCGCGATGCTTTAAGTCACTGATGACTTTTTGTCGCCATCCCAAAATATCGACCGCCGCGGAGGCCTGATAGACGGAATCCACCGCTTCATAATCGACATCATCAATTGCAGAAAATATCTCTCGATCTCGCAAAAGTACCGCCAAAGGAAGGTGAGTCCCCGATAAAATGTTCAAATATTGCTGAATTTGATGAGCGTTGATCTCATCAATCACATTGGTGATTAGCACCACCAAGGAACGCTTCCGGCAATGGGCGCGGAGATAATAAAATGCTTCGTCATAGCGGGATTCGACATAATTTGCCCTTTGGTTGAACGAGGCATGCAGCAGACGGTTGATGTGACCAATACCAGTCCGCAGCGGCGTATAATTGTGGATTCGATTGCTAAAACTAATCATACCGACCGAATCGCCTTGCCGCAGAGCAACGTAAGCGAGCATCAACATTGCGTTCAACGAGTAATCCAGCAACTGGAATTGACGGTCGGAGCTGGTCATCATGCGACCGCAGTCGACCATAAAGATTACTTGCTGACTTTGATTTGATTGAAAGTCTCGCACGGTCAGTTTTTGACGTCGCGCCGAGGATCGCCAATCGATATGTTTGTAATTGTCATCTTGAGTATAATCTCGCAAACGCTCGAATTCATTATCTTGTCCGATTTTGCGAGTGCGACGCAAGCCCATTTGCGACAACCGATTCCGTTTGGCCAGTAAATCGAATTCGGTGATTTGCTGCATATCGGGATAGACATTGATGTCGTCCGGCAGCCGAATCAGTCTTAACGACTTCCAAAGCCCCAATGGACTGAACA
>JBGTHU010000841.1:0-10165 GCA_041745975.1 Mariniblastus sp. | reverse complement strand
ATCGTTTTGGTTTTGCTGGTGACCAGCATCTCAATCTACATTGCGGCTCGCATCTTTCGGGTTGGGCTGCTGTGGCAGGGAAAGACACCGAAGTTCAGCGAGCTTGTTCGATGGGCGTTTTGGGATAGATAGGGTCGCCAGCGAAGGTCGGATAAACGATGCCGCTCAGGCACGATCGGTTATAACGATCACGATGTCTGTCACTCCAACGATCAGTCGAGTCGAGCAGTGTGGAACAAAACTCGGAACGAGGCCCTGGAGTGACTTGTACTGGACAGAATCTTCGATCCCAACTAGATTAAGTTAACGATCCAATTTCCTCAACGCCTGTGTCACTTTCCAATCGCACGTATTGTATTTTTTAACGATGATTCAAGCAACCACCAAAAGTATTTGTTGTATCGGAGCCGGCTATGTTGGCGGTCCGACGATGGCGATGATCGCTGATCGATGCCCCCATATCGATGTCCATGTGGTTGACATCAACCAGGCGCGGATAGACGCTTGGAATTCTGATCATTTGCCGATTTACGAACCCGGTTTGTTGGAAATCGTGCTTAAAAGCCGTGGCCGCAATTTGCGTTTTTCCACCGATGTACCAGCCGCCATTGAGCAAGCCGATATCATTTTTATTTCGGTGAACACTCCGACCAAGACCTTTGGGATCGGGGCCGGTAAGGCTGCCAATCTAGAGTTCATTGAGAAATGTGCTCGCGTGATCGCAGAAAATTCTAATGGCCATAAGATCGTAGTAGAAAAATCAACAATTCCCGTGCGAACCGCCGAAGCGGTCAAGCGGATTTTGGCGGCTTCCGCAAAAGCCAATGCTTCCTTTGATATTTTGAGCAACCCCGAGTTTTTGGCAGAGGGAACCGCCATCGAAGACTTGATCTCGCCCGATCGCGTTTTGATTGGCGGCGAGTCTCAGGCGGCTATCAAGACGCTGGCTGATATCTATGGCAGTTGGATTCCTCGCGAACGAATTATCACTACCAATCTTTGGAGCAGTGAACTTTCCAAGCTGACTGCCAATGCGTTTCTGGCTCAAAGAGTTTCTTCCATCAATGCCATGTCTGCTCTGTGCGAGGTTACCGGAGCTGATGTCGATGAAGTTGCCAATGCGATCGGTACCGATTCACGGATTGGAGCAAAGTTTCTTAAGTCATCCGTCGGCTTTGGTGGTTCTTGTTTTCAGAAAGACATCTTGAATCTTGTGTATTTGTGCGAGCATTTCGGTTTGAAGGAGGTTGCCGAATATTGGGAGCAAGTGATCAAAATCAATGATTATCAAAAGCGACGCTTTACCGAACGAATCGTGAAAATGATGTTTAACACGGTTTCCGATAAACAAATCGCGATCTGGGGTTTTGCCTTCAAAAAAGACACCAACGATACGCGTGAATCGGCGGCAATCTATGTCTGCCGCGACCTGCTGCTGGAACGCGCTCGTTTACATATCTACGATCCGCAGGTCGAACCTGAAAAGATTAAACAGGAACTTTATTATCTGATGTGCGGACCCGAAAACGAAGTCGCACAGGAAAACAAGCGGTTGATCGATGAAAATGTAACCATCTTCGATTGTCCGCTGAAAGCTGCCGAAAATACCCATTGCCTTGCCGTCATGACCGAGTGGGACGAGTTCAAAACGCTGGACTTTCCGCGAGTCTATGCCTCGATGTATCAGCCTGCATTTCTGTTCGACGGACGGAACTTGCTCGATTTGGAGTTGTTGCGAGACGTCGGTTTCGACGCACATGGAATCGGTAAGCCTAATGGTACCCAATTGGCCTAGACGCCAATATTTTGAATCAAGCTTTTCATGTGTCCCGTAATTGTCTCGAAATTGAATGAAATTAACTAATTTTCCAAACGATTGGGCGGATTTTTTTTCTGATCAAAATGAACGATAGGCCGACAATAATGGATGAAAATTTTACGTACTCAGTTTAATCAGTCTAAATCCCTTTCTATTTACGGAAATTTCACCATTTCTTTGGGGTTTTTGGTTGAGAAAAGTGAACTTGAGGCATATTAATAAGGAAAGCGTGTTTTTTGATAACCAGATCGTGATGCAGCGAATGGGTTGATCAAAATCCATGATCTGGCCATGAAAAGTTGGGAGGGATTTTACTCGATGGCGTCCCAACCGAAATCCATCTTGAATTGAGTGCCGTTCTTCCGCTAAAGAGGGTCTTAAAATCGGTTGCAGGAATTAATCGATGATCCGCTGGCGATGTTGATCGGAGGACAATAAGCTGGGTCAATTGGCAATAAATTCAGCGATTTGAATTGCAAATCGCCAATCGGATGGTTTTCCCATACCATTTTACTCAAATGTCGGATATAGTTTTTTAGGAGCAACTTTACTGTGTCTTTAATCACCAATGTTACCATGTCCGATAGTTTTTCTTCCCCCAAATTTTGTGCGGTTCGTGTCGGAAGCCAGCGTTTGTTTTCTATGACGTTGGGGTTGCTCGGTTTAGTCGCTTTTGGACTTTCGAGTTACTTGTTCAGTGTATCGCTCACGCAATCAGGGATTGCAGGTTGCAGCGGTGAAATTTTTGACTGCAATAGCGTATTACAAAGTCGCTGGTCTACCTGGATGGGTATTCCGGTCAGCGGTTTGGCGGCTGCCAGCTATTTTGTTTTTTTGACCGGCCTGCTCAGTGCTGAACTGATTGCCCCAACGCGAAGAACAATGGCTTGGATGTTGGTCAGTGTGGTTGGATTTTCGGCATGCTTAGCTGCAATTTGGTTTATCAGTCTGCAAGTTTTTGTGATCAAGCATTTTTGTGTCTATTGCATGTTCGCTCATTGTTGTGGCATCTGTATCGGGATGGGATTGTTAATGCGGCGTCCTTTGGGTTGGAAGGGAATCGGGTACTCGGTTTCGTTGGCCTTTGCCGGCATTGTTGTATTGGCGGCTGGTCAAGTGTTTGCCGAGGAAAAAGAGAGTTTTGAATTGATCACTTATCCAGAAGATGTCCCAACTGATGAAAATGGACTGGAAGGATTGATCGATCCTTTGGAAGGGATGGACGACAATATTTTTGATGCCCCCGGCCTCGACGATTTTGATGATTTTGATTTCAGTTCTAACTCATTTCACCCTGTGCAACCGACCGTTGACAACTCGGTATTCCAATGGATGTCATTGGCGCAGCTGTTCCGTCCGCATTTTTTGTTAGTCGATCACCCTTCCAGTCTTGGCGAACCAGCACACCAAGAAAAACAAGAGGCTTCTGGGGCAGGTGAAGCGACTCAACAGCAACAAGAACAACAACAAGACTCCGTTCAGCCCGCCGAACGCCGATTGGCAGAAGTGCTCAATGGCAAAATCAAGATGGACATCAAGCAATGGCCGATGGCAGGTTCAACTGAGGCCGAATTGGTGGTGGTCGAGATGTTTGACTACAACTGTTCGCACTGCCGATCGACCCATGTCGCAGTAAAAGGAGCCAAGGAGCGAATGGGCGACCGCCTGGCAGTGATTGTCATGCCGGTACCGCTGAATCCCGCTTGTAACAATCAAGTCCAGCAAAGCAATCCCCAATTCTACGAGTCATGCGAATTAGCCAAATTGGCAATTGCGGTTTGGCGTGTCGATCAAGAAAAATTTTGCGAGTTCCACGATTGGATGTTTGAAGGGGGCCAACGAAGAACCTTGACTGCGGCGCGCGCCCGCGCAGAAAGCTTGGTCGATCAAGAAAGGTTGCAAAAAGTGCTCAATTCGACGCTGCCCTCAGCGTTTATCGATAAGCATGTTGAAGTTTACAAAGCTGCCGGCGGTGGTACGATCCCCAAGTTACTGTTTCGCAACACCGCAATCATCGGTGAGTATCGCTCTATCGATGGCTTGGTCAATCTGATCAATCAACACGGACAAGTAACCGTGATGCCAATCGAATGACGAATTAACCCAACGGATCGCGGAGCTACCTCAAGAATGCTTCGTGCAAACCACCATCGACATTGATGATCTGACCGGTGGTTTTTCCGGAGGCCTTTGAAGCCAAAAACAAAATCGCTTCGGCTTGATCTTGCGGGGTAATTGGCTTTTTTAGCAGAGTTCGTTGAGCATAAAAATTGGCCAATCGATCTCGCAGCGTTTCATCGGAATCGGACTGATCGAAAGGGATTTCATATTTTTGCAACGATGAAATCACCCGATCGCGAGGGAACATGGTACTTCCGGCGACCACAGTGGCCGGGGCGACGGCGTTGACGCGCACCAGCGGAGCCAACTCGATCGCCAATTCTCTAACCAAATGATTGGCGGCCGCTTTAGAAGTATCGTAGGCAATCGAACCTTTTTTGCTGACGACCGCATTGACCGAAGTAGTCAACACAACTTCGGCGGCTAGATTTTGCTCTTGCAGCAACTTGCGGCATTCGTCGACAACTTGATAATTGCCTCGCACGTTGACATCAAAGGTGGTCGCCCAATGTTGTTCGGAAAGGTGGCCATCGGCTTCGGGAGTCAAAAAGACCCCGGCAGTGACGATGATTTTGTCGATACCGCCGTAAGCCAAAACGGTTTGCTTAATCAAATCGCGGATCGAAGACCGATCGGTAATGTTTACTTCGACTCCAATCGCGGGGCCACAGCCGGAAATCCCACTCCCGGCCACTCCGATCCCTTGGCCCAGTTTGGCGGTCAATTCGTCAGCCGTGGATTGAGCATCGGCTGAGCGCAGGTCGGCGCAGACCACGTGGGCCCCCTCGGCGGCGAATCGATGGGCGACTTGTTTTCCGATCCCATTCCCCGCCCCGATAACCACCACGACTTGGCGAGATAATTCTTTTTCGGCGGGAGCTCGTTTTAACTTGGCCTCTTCTAGCAACCAGTATTCGATGTCAAAAGCCTCTTGCTTTGGCAGCGCGATATATCGGCTGATCGCTTCGGAGCCGCGCATTACTTCCACGGCACAATTATAAAATTCAGCGGTAACGCGCGATTCGCTTTTGTTTTTACCCCAAGCAATCATGCCGATACCTGGAATCAAGATCACGGTCGGATTGGGGTCGCGCATGGCGGGTGAATCGGGATGTTTATGGGATTCGTAATAAGCTCGATAGTCGTCTCGATAAGCGTCCATTCCAGCGGTCAGTTTTTGCTTTAAGGAATCAATATCCTCCGACTGCGGGTTCCAGTCGACGTACAAAGGCTTGATTTTGGTTCGCAAAAAATGGTCGGGGCAACTGGTTCCCAGTTCCGCCAGTCTCATCGCATCATGTGAGTTGACAAACCTCAGGATCGACTCCCGTGTTTCGACGGTGCCGATGAAACGGTTTTGCTGGGAGACTTGCCCTCGCAACCAAGGGAGCAAGGGTACCAAGATCGCGTCGCGATCCTCATCGGGCAAAACCGAATACTTTTGACCCCCGAAAGTTTGGTCACCTTTGTCGTGACGCTCAATATATTCTGCGGCGGTTTCAATCAATCTTAGCGTCAATTGGTAACAGGCGAAATCATCATCATCCCAGTTAATCACACCATGTTGGCCCATCACCAAACCTTTGAGGTGGGGATGTTTTTCGATTTCTTCTTTCATCAGCAATCCCAGTTCAAAACCAGGTCGCAACCAGGGAACCCAGCCAACTTCTCCTTGGAATATTTCTTCTGTCAGTCGCTGAGAATCGGCGGCCGCTGCAATGGCAATGACGCTGTTGGGATGCATATGATCAACATGCTTGGCTGGTAGGAATCCGTGCAGCGGGGTGTCAATCGAACTGGCTCGAGGATTGAGATTGAAGGTGCAATGCGGGAAGAACCCAACCATGGCGTCTTCGGCAGGAGTCTTGGGGCCTCGATCCGGTGCGGCCAAATAATTGGGAATCAAGCTCATCAGTTTGTCCTGATAGAGCGAAGCAAAATTCTCTAGTTTTGATGTTCGCAGGTCCCCACCAGATCCTTTGACCCACAAAATTTCGACCTCTTCCCCTGTCAGCGGATCTCGTTCCGTAAGCTTGGCCGATGTATTGCCGCCACCGGTGTTAGTAATCCGTTGGTCTTCACCCAAACAGTTCGAGCGGTAGACCAATCGCTGTGCAGCGGTTAAAGTATTGGCGATCGTATCGTCCCATAAATCATTGACGAATTGGTATTGTTGGCGGTTGATGGTCGACATTAAATTTACTTTCCAGTTCGAAGTTGCGAAGTGTCAATTTTCTGACGATGATCGTCGAATCTTCCGCAGTTGTCAAGGATGTGACCATTTGAATCGACCCCAACATTGTGCAATGGCAGATAAAATACGATTCTGATAGGATTCATGATGGAAATTATTGGCGTAATCGTGTTGATAGTGATTTTGCTGACAACCGTGATGCAAATCTGTTTTGTTTGGATCTACGGGCGCGTTCTGAATTCCGCATGCCAACGCGTTTGGGCGACACAGAAGAATCTCGCACAATCATCCAATGGTGAAATTCATGCTGGTCAAGCAGAGTCAACTGACAGATCTTCCAATTTGCTGGAAGAAGTCGCGGTAGTCTTGTGTCTGCGCGGGGCCGACCCCAGCTTGGCGGAATGCCTGCAGGGGATCATTAGACAAAATCGAATACCATTTCAGTTGCATATTGTTGTCGATGATGAGCGCGATCCGGCTATCGAAATGGTGGAGCGTTACCTCCCCGTTGCAGTCGGTTCTCAAGAGCTCCATCTCAGCTTGCCATCGGGTATTTCCTGCCAAATTCATCGGCTCTCTCAGTTCCCTCAAAAATGCAGCCTTAAGTGCGCTGCATTATTGACAGCCATCGACAAGATTCCCGCTCACATCGACAAAATTGCCTTTTTGGATGCCGATACCATTCCAGACAAAAATTGGTTGCACGACCTGTTACATCCTTTTTCATACGCAACAATCCCAATTGGGGATTTCAAATCGAGTACCGGCGTCCGATCTGAAATATCGCAGTCAACACTGGAGACGTTCGGCTGGTTACCAAGCGGCCAATCGAGCGTATCGATTGGTGCGACCACCGGAAATCGCTGGTTTGATCCACCAACGCCTTCTTTGGGAAGTTATCTACGGCAAGTTTGGAATGCGGCTGCCGTGGTTCAAATGGCTCTTTACAACGTGGCCTGGGGGGGGAGTTTTGCCGTGAATCGAGAAACGTTCCACAACGCATCACTCGGAAAACGTTGGGCGAACGCGTTTTGCGAAGATACCATGCTGGCCGGACAATTGAAAAAAAATGGGATTCGCTTATTTCGTGTTCCCGAATTGATTGTCGTCAACCGAGAAGCCACCAGTATCGGTGACGCTTGTCGCTGGATCGTGAGGCAATTGTTGACAGTGCGGTTGTACCATCGCGGTTGGCCATTGGTTGCTCTACATGGCCTGTCGACAGGGATCGTCGGCATGGTCGCTCCACTGATTGCGGCAGTTTGCTGGTTATCAAACTTGCAACTTTTGGCGGTCGTGATGATAACATGTTGGTTCCTTTATCAGTTTTTAAACGCTTGGCTGCTGCGGTGCATCACACGCTGGAATCAACAATTAATCGCGGCTCGAAGTGTTTTTGGAAATTGTCGGATTGACGATAAAGAAATCGACGAGGTCGATGATCGGCTTGATCGACATCCTCCCCAAATGTCTTCAGCCCCGGTCATTTACTTTATCGCCATGCTATTGGCTCAATGCGTGCAACCGCTCGCCTGTATCGTGGCCATGTTTTCACGGCGGGTTCGCTGGCGCGGCATCGAATACAAACTGGGTGTCGGCGGCGATGTCGAATTGATCCACTACCGTCCGATGACTGAAATTCTCAATGCCGAAGGGACCAAGGAGTCCAAAATCAGAGAACCCCGCCGCAAATCAAATTCGGCGAATCCGCGTTCAATCACTTGATCCCGTCATCGGTATTTGTTTATCCGTGTTGGGTAGCCAATTCCAATTATGATACTTCACTGCCAACGGTGAGAATTTCTGGCCTTTTGGGCAGCACCACGGGAGCCGCCTTATCACGACGTTTTCCCCAACGTTGACTGCGTCCAAACTCAAGGAATCGCCAAATCATCGGTTTGTCAATCACGGGGCATTTCAATTCACCAGCAAATTTGTTTACGTTTGATTTATCGAAGATCGGATCGCTGGTCTCGTAGGACCGATAGATATTCGAGTTTTCGAAAAAACGCGCCGCAAAGTCATTGTCTTGATCGCCGCTTCGGTTGGGACCTACAAACTGCACCCCACATGAATTATAGTACTCGCAACAGGCATCAATGACTTGCCGGGCCGTCACGCACTCGTCGGGGGCAAGATGATAGCTGCGTCCGTGAGCTTCAGGGTGGGAGAACAGGTGAGAAATGACCCGGGATACCCAATCCACAGGCACCAAATTGCGTGGTTCATCTCCATTCATCGGCAACTGAATGGGAGTCTCAATACGACCTTGGGCATTTCGTTGCTGCATCGGAACCAGAGTGGCAATCAACCGCAAGTACAGATACAACCCATGGAATGTCGACGTAAACCCGGTTTGCGAATCTCCCACAATAACAGCCGGGCGATAAATTGTTTTATTGGAAATTTTATGATTTTCGTGAATCAATTTTTCTGTTTCGAATTTACTCCGCTCATATTCATTGCGAAAAGTCTGCCCGCAATCCAGTTGATCTTCCAGGATCACGCCCGTTCTTTGACCGCAGACATAAGCAGTGGAAACATAGTGAAAACTTGAAATCTCCAACTTTTCAGCCAAATCAAGAACATGCCTCGTGCCATGGTAGTTGGTGCGCCACGGCTCGGCTTCAGCTCCCATGGCCGTAAATTGAAGCACCGCAGCACTATGCAGTATCGAATCGCAATGTGTTCCCAACCATTCCAGTTGTGAGGTTGACAATCCCAAGCCGGGAGCGCTGACATCCCCTTCGATTACCGTGGGACGATGAAGATTCACCCCCAGTTGCTGCTCCCACTGTCGCAGTATCCTGTCCACTCGGCTGGCGGCTGACATTCGCTTGTTGGATCGAGCCAAAACCACAGGTTCAATCCCCTGCATCAAAAGGTCTCGAATCAAATACTGACCTAACAACCCGGTTCCACCGGTGATCAAAACTTTCTGGCGACGCGGAAATGGCCTTGGTTGCTTTGAAAAAATCTTGTTCACAACGATATTTCAATTCTGACTCAAAGGTGTAACGGCAAGTGGAATTCTTTATTGGGGACGTGAAAAAAGAGAGTCTTAAATCGTATCTCCATTATGCACACAATAATCGAATACTGGAAGCTTTCAACGGAAAAAGCTACCATTTGGGTAAGATTATTCGATTTTACTTTTTACAAGACTTCCAAATAATCGAAGTATCATTGATGATTTTTAACGAATTTTCCGTTTTTACCGAATGATGATGAATAACATGAAGGCAAATAGTAAAACAAAAATCGCTTATCTGATATTGCTATCAACGGGATGCCTTGTCTGTATCGGACGGCTGGACGCGTTAACCCCCCAAGAAATTAGCGGAATGCAGCCCCATCGGGCCCCGACACCCGGTTTAACCGCTGAAGATATTGAATCCGGCTGGCTCTCATTATTCGATGGCGAAAGCCTTTTTGGCTGGCGAGCGGAATCGGAGGCTAATTGGGAAATTGATCAGGGGGCCGTTCGAGTCTCCTCAGGTGAGCCGGGCTTGTTGCGGACTACGACACAGTTCGATCATTTTGATCTGCGATTGGAGTTCAGAGCGGCAGCCAATACGAATAGCGGCGTCTTTATTCACAGCAGCCCCAATCCAACGGACCCCACGGTCGATTGTTACGAAGTCAATATCGCTCGTGCCGATATCAGCCCGTTTCCCACCGGATCGATTGTCGGTCGCCACCGAGCCAGTAATTCTGACCTCAATACCGAACAGTGGAGCTCGATGCGAATTGTAACCGAAGATGCTCGAATTCGCTGCTGGGTTAACGGCGAATTGGTAACCGACTATCGAGATGAACGTCCGCAGGGGCCACTTGGAAAAGGCTACATCGGATTACAGTTCAATTCTGGCAAAGTCGAATTCCGCAATTTGCGATTGTTGCCGCTGTCACTGCAGCCAATTCCCCTGACCAAGGATCTGGCCGCCTGGAATACTGATTTGGCGATGGAAAGCGAGTTTTCAGTTACCGATCAGGGAGAACTGCAGATTCGCGGCGGACGGGGACAATTG
>JBGTHU010000840.1:0-3064 GCA_041745975.1 Mariniblastus sp. | reverse complement strand
ACCTTCCTACAAAATTCGCCGATTTTGTGAGACGATAAATATCCCTAAACGGAAAATAAAAAAGTCCTGGATGATTTCGTGGAACCGAGGATCACGATTTCATCCGGGACTTGATTTGAATGCCAAGACTATCCGGCTTTTTTGGCCCTGAGTTCTTTGAGGAACGCTTCAAATTCGGCTTTTTCATTTTCGTCAGCCAATTCAACCGCTTTTTCTTGTACTTTGATTGCTTCGTCCAGTTTTTCCAATTCAAGCAGCATGCGTGCCTGTTGATCCCGGATCAATGCATTCTTGGGTGATTTCTCGGCAGCTAGTTTGGCCAAGTCGGCGATGGCAGCCAGCATCACTTTGTCTCGGGGCGATTCTCGGTGGCCGTCGTATAGTTGCTGAGTAAAGCCAATTAAAACTTCCGGCATTTGTTTTAGCTCATCGGCCATTTCTTTGAGAGCCACTGCTCCTTCCTCGCCACCGACAAATTGAATTAAAAGGCTTTTTCGAATGTTGTCCAGCATCGGTTTTAATGGTGCCATTTCCTCATCGGCGATCATTTCGTCCAACAACGCCAGCCCTTCTTGGGGCTTGCCAGCTTCAATCAACTCCCCAATTTCATTCATTTTTTCATCGAGAACGTCTTCCAGTTCAGCCATAGCGGCCATCATTTTTTGTTCTTCTTTGATTTTTTCCGCATATGCGGCTCGATCCCAACTGCCAGCAACCACTTGCTCGAGTGGTTCATCCATCTCCATTGGATGGCCGATCCATTCGATCAGTCCCGTTTTGCCCACGATGAAGGCGGTCGGAATCCCCCGCTGTCCCGAGGCTTCGAAGTATTCCTTGTAAACCGATTGATCGGGATCGGCGGTCAAACAATAGGCCGATGTTAAATCGGCATAGGTTTGGTTCTCTTCATCCGAACCACGGACCTCTCGCTTGAGAAACTCGCTGACGGTGTCAGCATCTTCGTCACTAATGCTGATTACTTGAACGCCTTTGTCCACGAATTTGTCTTGGAGTTCTACCAAGTGAGGCATGGCAAAAATACAAGGCCCGCACCACGTCGCCCAAAACTCGATCACGTAAACTTTGTCCGGTTCGAATCCGGTGATACGGGGCAAAGTCCCCTGGCGATCACTGAACCAATGTTCAATATCAATTTTGGGGGCTTTAGAACCGATCGTCAGCATTTCATCGGCAGGAGCGGGGACAGCGGATGAAAGAGCAACGGCGTCTCCGACCGTCTCACTTTGAGCCAAAGTCTCGGGTGCCGTTACACACAACAGCACGGCGGCGGTTGCTAAAAATGAAGTTAAAATCTTGCTATATTGCCTAAGTGTACTCACAATTTTCTCCGGGTTGGATAAATGAAAAATTCTGCTGTTGTCAGGATCGCCATGTTAAGTCGAATTGGCCAATTGGAGAAATAATCTCATGTCAAATTCAGTTCACCCGCTAACAACAATAGATCTCAGGGAACTAAGCGGAGCAAACCTTAACGCGAGCGTTGACTCCTTTGAGTCAGCAACGACAGCAACGAAACCCACACACAATGCACTTCGTTGAACAATGACAATTATAGACACCTTGACCGCTAATAACAGGCCAAAATACAAACTGCCGCCACATGAGGGATGCCAATGTTCCATTCAAATTCCGCAATCTCGCCACTCGCGATGTGTGCTAACCAACAATGTCCCTCGATTTTGGTTGCCATTCGGGCAGTCGTTTGAAAAGTTGTGGTGTGAAAAAGGGTTCGCCGTGTATTGGGTCGTTTAGTGATAACGTCAATACGCTATAATCAAATGTCGCAAGCAGCTAGAGTGATCCAGTCAAACGCGAATTCGATAGCCCGCTTCCTATGCGTTCGACATGTTTTCGCCCCTCCAATCGCTAACTTTCCATGGCCGATCCCGAAACTCACAACCGAATACGGACTTGTTTGAAAAGTGACCAATCCACTTTTCAAACGGGGCCTTGTCAAACCGAGCCTAAATTCAATCCTGCAATCAATCCTGCGCCGTTGATTGAGACTCGGCAAATGTCGAAAAACTACCGCGATTTCCAGGCACTTACCGATTGCTCGCTAGCTATCAGCCAAGGGGAAGTATTTGGGTTGCTCGGGCCTAATGGTGCTGGCAAATCGACTTTAATTCGACTCTTGTTAGGGTTTCTCAAGCCCAGCACCGGGCAAGCCACAATCCAAGGTCTGGATTGCTGGTCTCAGCGAAAACTGGTTCATCGCTTGGTCGCTTACATTCCTGGCGATGCAAGACTATTTCGGATGATGACCGGAAAAGGCATCTTGCGGTTGTTCGCCCAACTTCGGCAACCCGATCGAACACAACAGCAGCAACTTTTTGCCAACGGTTTGGAATTGGCGGATTTTTTAGAACTCGATTTGAAACGCTGGGTCGGGTTGATGTCGACAGGGATGAGACAAAAGTTGGCCCTGGTGACCTGCTTTATGGCGGCTACACCGATTTTGATTCTGGATGAACCAACTGCGAATCTTGACCCGACCGTTCGGGGGCGCGTGCTGGAGTTAGTGGAACGAGCCAAGTCGATCGGCAGCACGATTGTCTTCTCATCGCACGTGTTGTCCGAAATTGAAGATGTCTGTGACCGAGTCGCGATTCTCCGCGGCGGACGTTTGGTACACAACGCTCCCATGTCGGAAATTCGCTTGAAACATCGCATCCGCGCTCGAATCAAAGGTGATCTTCCACCCGTCCCGTCTGCGCTGCAGCCGATGTTAGAAATTAGTCGAAATGAAGGACAGATCCAGATCGATACACCGGGTGAGTTGTCCGAAGTACTTAAATGGTTGGCGGAGGCCTCACTGGAGGGCATGCAGGTGCAGCCGATTGGATTGAAATCGATCTACGATCATTATCATCGCGATCATCCGATCGAATCCATCGGATCCTCGATACCAGCTAATTAAGCCCCCTCAAGTCAATAAGTTGAACGAAAGATGAAAACCTGCCGTCCAACAGCCATCCCTTATTTCTCTATCAGCAACAGACGACAAATCGAACTTGAATGTGAATATTGAATAGTGAATAGT
>JBGTHU010000839.1:0-7111 GCA_041745975.1 Mariniblastus sp. | reverse complement strand
AACGACCGGTAATCGAAGTGAAATCGACAAAGATTTCAAACTGATCGGATTCATCAGGAACAAAACCATCAATCAAAGACAGCATCAACAACCCCTCCTCCAACTTCAACGTCGAACTGCCTCGCCCATCGACAATATCGTAAGTAAATCCGGGAGTTGTCCCACCGATCTCGATACAGACCACCGAAGTTGGTCTCAACGTTAGCGAGCCGTCGATTCCAATCGTTCCAGCGGAATTTCCTGGATCCAGCATCCCGTCGATTTCGACAACTCCTTCCATCAATCCGATCCCGGTAATCACTGCTAGTTCATCGACAAAAATGTCTTTGCGAACGATCCCTTGGACGTCTAAAACTCCAGCGTTGACCAATAGGCTTCCTGCTCCTTGCAAGGTCGATCCGGCTTGAATCAAAAACGAGCCGTTGTCGATTGTCGAGAGCCCCGCCACGGTCATTAAGGAACCTGCGTTGAGCGTGCTGGTCAGATCGGATTGGACCGACAGCGTGTTATTAAGTTGCAGTGACCCGGCGAAGGTTCCTCCATTGGAAATGACGTTACTAGAGATCCCTGAACCAAAAAGCCCAAACAGAGTTCCTCGATTATCTATTTCCTCGAGCGTTATATCAGCCGACGCATTTTGCTTTTGTAAAATCGTGCCTTGTTCAACCCGAATTCGGCCAGTATTTGCGTTGCTTTCGATGATGCCCCCATAGGTCAGCGTTCCCGATTGTACAATTATCGTGCCATCATAAGAGACATTGGTTCCGGCCTGAATCAGTTGATTCCCGGTTGTGATAATATCGCCCAGAAACGTAGTGTCATTGGAAATGATCGAAATCCCACCCGCATTGACCGTGCCGCGAATGATCGTGTCTGGATTACTGATATTCAATCTTCCCGTGGTTAGTCTACCACCACTTAAAAGATTAATGGTGAGGTCCGAATCAACGTCAGTGGACACCATTTGTACTGAGTTTGTGGTAGCACCCTGAATATTGATCGAGCCAGTGCCTAGCAGATCACCCGCAATTCGCTCACCCGCTTGTGAGATTGCCGATTGATTGAAAATTAGATTGCCATTTACCGTCAACGAACTTCTCGCGAAAGATTGGTTGAATCCAGCACCTCCGCCGACAATTTCGTCAGCCGTTCCGAAATAGGTTTGTGGAACGATAAAAGATGGCGATCCTGCCAATCGAGCGACATTAACATCTCCATTGAACGTCAGGCTACCGGTTGTCACACCACCACCAAAGTCCATGTTTGCATTGATGATGCCGCTGCCCGTTAAAGAAGTGGGAATTTGGTTTGCGTTTACAGTTTGGCGAAAATTTATAAATTTGGATTCACTAATCGTTCCGTCAACTTTTAGTTGGCGATCTCCGCCAGAAAGTTCAATGGATCCTGTTCCTGAGAGAGTCGCGGGTGCTTCCACATTCATGTATCTGCCTGGCGTTGTTGTACCATTGACGACAATATTACCAAAGTCGAATTGAAGAGGACCACTTGCAAGGATATTGCCATTAATCGTCAATGTGCTGGCGGATCGGATTCTGCTGAACAGGGTCGGCGTTAAGTTATTTGTAGTACCTGATGTGATGTCCCGATCGACCACCCCTTCGCCAGATAAAAAGCCGGCTGTTTGATTTGTAGACGCATTGCGACCGAGTTGCAGCGGGAGTGAATTGGCTGAGAACGTTCCGTTCACGGTAAGTCCGGAAGCGACAATAAATTCTCCTGTGCCTAGGTAGTCACCATTTAACACAAGGTTGTTGCTAAGGAAAACATTCCCGCCTCCGGATATGGTTCCATGGTGGGTGAGGGTTCCGCCGATGGTGCCCGAAGACGGTGATATAAATGTCAAAGAAACGCTGCCATCTGCTAATTCCCAATCCTGAAAAACATCGATGGCGTTGGCACCTCCCCAGCCTATTGAAGCTTGAAAACCGGGATGATTTAGCCGAATCGATTGACCAGTCAGCTGAAATGATCCTGTCGTGGAATTGATCCGCAGATTTCTCAATTCGAATGGTTCACCAATATCCTGAAAAGGAGTTGGTCTCAACGACGGATCGGAAAAATCTATTTCTGTTGTTGTCCCAGAAACAGGAGCCACCCCACCGTTCCAGTTGGCTCCATCAGACCAGTTGTTGTCTGCACCGGCACCAGTCCAAGTTTGGGCGTTGACTACTGGTGGACTAAAACTCGACAATCCAATTGTCATAGCTCCAATCAAGGCCAAAACGTGGAATTGGCCTGCCCATCGTTTCGAAATTATCGATAACAGCCCCGCCTGATGCAAGTGTCGAAACTGGATTGGTGGTGGCAGGCTTCGATCATCTGATCGATCCAAAGTCGTTGCCGGCGAACAAAGCGAAGGTGGTAGATACATGAGGTAGCTTGCTTTTTGACTTAAAGATTTCAGAAATTTAAATTGGCTACGTGCTCGGCCAAAAACGTCGGAAATTGCCAGTGCCTGGCCTTCCGCCGGCAACGCCAGGAGGAATTCTTCACAGGGTTTTTAGCCGTAAAAACCTATTAGAAATCCTTTGCGGCGTCGGCCAAACAGCCTGTCGAAAGGACTTAATAGATCAAAACCAGCCGGACCAGACGTCCCGTTCCCATTTTCTTGGAGAGACAACCCTCTTCTTCAAAGTCAACAAAAACCTTTCCCATCCGACATGAAAAATAAAAAAAATAAAAAAAATAAAGAATTCGCGGAAAAAAAATTAATTTTTTCGATGTTTTTGCCGACGGCCCTCGCGGTCACCCAATCGATTCTCAAAACGTATTTTGAAAAGCGGGGCAGGATTGTCGACAAATCGGTAGCTGGGTTTTTGGGGATATCGAAGGTTGAATGCGAAAATTATCGCTGTCAGCTTGAGAAGCGTTGAAATTCGACTATCATCAAAGCCAATTAGCTTTTTTTGATGGCTTAGGTAACCTAATGAAAGCCGAAGCAATGTATGCCGCCACCATCCAATTGAATCTGTGGATAAACAGGGTTTGTGACCAGTTTGAACAGCAATGTCAGAGTAAACAGGCCTGCGAACGACTGGACGCGATCGCTTTTCTCGATTCCGTTTCAGCCGATGTCGACTCAACTCAATTTAACTCCGATCAGCGGGAAGAAATTTTGCTGGAGTTGTGGCGGGTGCAACTCGAGCTGGCTTCGCAACACGAGTCCAGTTTGTCTCCGGCCAGCTTGCGGGATCGCTATCCCCAATACCAACATTTGGTTGACCGGTTAGGTGATTCAAATCCAAATCTTATCGGTTTTGCTAGCGGGCAATCGACCTTGCGCCGCGGTTTGCGGGAATTGTTTCAGCTTCCCGACAACTCAAACGATCAATCTTTCGTGGTCCAAGAGGGAGCCAGCGATGCAAGCGATGCAAGAAACTGGGCCGAAAGCAAGATTGGAACTCGAATGGGTCCCTTTGAATTGGTGTCCCACTTGGGCTCTGGAGGAATGGGAACCGTTTGGGTGGCCAAACAGGCGCATCCCGTCCGCCGCGAAGTGGCGTTGAAGTTGATCCGACCGGGGCTCGCCGATTCGCATTTGCTGAGCCGGTTCCGCGTTGAGTGCCAAGCGTTGGCTGTGATGAATCATCCGAACATCGCCAGGATGTTGGAGGCCCACGTGTCGGCTGACGGCCAGCCTTTTCTGGTGATGGAACTAGTTTCCGGCCTTTCCATCACACAACATGCGGCCCAAGCGAATCTGGATGTTCGCCGCCGCGTGGAGCTGTTTTTGCCGATCTGCCTCGCGATACAACATGCCCATCAGAAAAGGATTATTCATCGCGACCTCAAGCCCTCGAACATTTTGGTCGCCAGCGAAGGAAACAAGGCGATCCCCAAAGTGATCGATTTCGGATTGGCCAAGGCGACCGAGGATCACGCCAGCGATCTGTCGCTGCAATCGCTGGGAGGACATTTTTTGGGGACTCCCGACTACATGAGCCCGGAACAGACTCAAGTCGGGAAGGTGGACATCGATACGCGAACCGATATCTATTCGCTGGGGGCGGTCTTGTATGAACTGCTGACGGGCTGCCGACCATTGGGAGATCGGCGTTTGGGAGAACTGCCGCTGGATGACACGCTGCGAATCATTCGCAACCAAGACCCGGCACTTCCCAGCCAGCGGGTGCGAGCGAACCGGGAGGGCTCGGCCGATGCGGTTCACGAACTGGCTCGTCTGACGCAACCGCGCGAACTGGCGGGTGATTTGGACTGGATCGTGATGAAGGCCTTAGAAAAAGATCGCAACCGGAGATACGAATCGGCAGCCGCATTGGCTGGCGATTTAACTCGCTACTTGCAGGCAGAACCGGTGCACGCGCGGCCCCCTTCCGTACATTATCGCCTTCAAAAATATGTCCGACGTCACCAAACTCTGATAGCCTCGTTGGTTTCAATTTTTGTTTTGCTGTTGGCTGGAACGACAATTTCTAGTTGGTTTGCTTTGCAGATGTTTCAGGCTCGAATCACCGCCGATGGCCAGCGAAAACAAGCCGAACAACAACGAGAGCTTGCTATTGAGATGTCTACTGAGGCGGAAGCAGCAAGAAATTTTGCCGATCGAGAGGCTGAACGCTTACGGCAAGAAAGTGCGCGGGCAAATTTCCAATTAGCAAACGCTCGATGGGAGCAAAACCGTGTCGCCGAAGCAAGATTGCTGCTCGATCTCGTGCCGGAGGATTTACGTCATTTTGAGTGGTATTATTGTAATCAAGCGTTTCAGGGGAGCGATCTTACTCTCTATGGACATGAAGCGGGGGTGACCTGTGTGGCCTTTTCCGCTGATGGCGAGCGATTAGTTAGTGGCAGTCATGATGGCACCGTCAGAATTTGGAATAGCACGACAGGGGCTGAATTGGCCAAATTTATCGGCCATCGTCAGAATGTCATGAGCGTTTCCTTTGCGCCTGATGGGTACCGGATTGCCTCGGCGAGTTTTGATGGTGTCATCACGATTTGGGATGTCCAACAGAACCTTGAAGTGATCGAATTAACCGGACATTCAGGGCCAGTCTACGGAATTGACTACTCGCCCAATGGTTTACTTCTGGTTACCGGTGGAGAGGACAAAACGCTGCGAGTTTGGGACGCGACTTCCGGCCAACAATTGCAAGAAATCAACGGGTTTCACCAGAGCGTTGCTTGCGTTGCGTTCTCAGCTGATTCCCAATTGGTCGCCGGGGGCAGTCGTGACAACTCGATTAAAGTTTATCACGCCGACTCGGGAGTCGCGGTCCACGAATTGAATGGGCACACTTGGCCCGTCTTAAGCATTCAATTTTCTGGGGATGGAAAGCGGATGATCAGTGGTGGGTGGGATGAAACGCTACGTATTTGGGATTTGTCAACTGAACGAGAACTGCAAATCCTCTCCGGACACAAGCGTTATATTAATGCGGTAGCATGTTCGCCCGACGGAGAATGTGTCGCGAGTGCTGGTTGGGATCACGCGATTAGAATTTGGGATTCAAAAAAAGGAACGCAAATTTTGGAACTAAGGGGCCATGTTGCCGAGGTCTTGAGCATCTGCTACTCTCCCGATGGGACTCGTATCGCAAGTTGTGCAGCAGACCATACTGTAAAAGTTTGGGATGTCACAACCGGGCGACGAATCGTCGAGCTATTGGGGCATCAAGACAATGTATTTTGCGTTTCATTTCTGCCAGACGGAGAGCATTTAGTCAGCGGCAGCCAGGATAAAACAATCAAGCTTTGGAATTTATCTCAAGCCGTGGCAACATCTGAATTTATTGGTCATACAGGAAGAATCACTCAAGCCGTGGTATCGCCCGATGGAACAAAATTAGCCAGTTGTGCTGATGACCAAAGCTTAAAGTTATGGGATATTGCCACCACGAATCTTGACGTTGATGTTCCTGTTGGTGTCGATCCAGTTTTTGCAACTGCGTTTTCCCCCGATGGGAAACAAGTCGTGGTCGCCAATCAAGACCACACATTGAAGCTGATTGATGCCACCAACGGCGCCGAGATCCGCATCTTTACAGGGCATACCAGTGCGATTTCAACGGTCGCATTCGCTGCCAACGGCAGACGTATAGCCAGCGGCGGTCTTGACTCGTCTATCATCATCTGGGACCCCGCAGTGGTCAAACCATTGCGTGTCCTTACCGGACACACGTCGTGGGTCGAAAGTGTTCAGTTTTCTGCCGATGGAACAAGATTGCTGAGTGCCAGTACGGACAATGCGATAAAAATGTGGGACGTTGAGTCCGGAACAGAAATTCTTAACTTCAGCGGCCACAATGATCGTGTGTTCTCTGCCGTGTTCTCACCGGACGGTCGACGGATCGCAAGTGGAAGCAACGATAATACTATAAAATTGTGGGATGCTACCGACGGACATGAACTGCTGGAGTTCAAGGGCCATATCTTATATGTTTGGAGTGTTGCTTTCTCTCCTGATGGCTGGACAATTGCCAGTTGTGGTACCGATAAATCGATCAAGCTATGGACTGCCAATCGAGAACAAGAATTTCGCGAACTGCGAGGACATAAGTTCAACGTGCAATCCGTGGCCATTTCGGAAAATGGCCAGTACATTTTTTCACGAGCTGGGGATGAACAGTTTGTTTGGGATTTGTTGACTGGTGAACGAATCGAAGGGGGTACCTGGGAGATCAACGCTAATAACCAATTTTCACCAGATGGCCGATGGTGGGTCAGTAAACGCAATCAAAGCGTTTGGCTTGTCGACTTGCACTTTAAAAAAATATGCGATGAAAAAAACTATCGTGTTGCCAAAGCGAGACCGAAAGTGTGGTGGCATCGTGAGCAACTTGCCAGGGCCCAGCAAGATGGTGATAAATATGCTTCGGCCTTTCATCTTCGTAGGTTGGAAGGAATTGATCGAGACGCAGTCGATCAACAGAGTTTTTTGCTTGAATAGTATAATTTAAAAATTTTGTCCGGGAATCTTTCGAATTGATGTGAGTCCACAAGATTAACCCAAATCAGCGTACCAAATGAAAAGCGACCATTGGTCAGTCAGTCAATCAATGACAAACGAACCCGGCACCATTACCAAGGCCTTGATGGAAGTAAAAAACAATGACTCGGAAGCCGTTGA
>JBGTHU010000838.1:0-6802 GCA_041745975.1 Mariniblastus sp. | reverse complement strand
TCGTTATGCTCGTATCATGAAGTTGAATGAGGCCATCGAGTCGCTCGAGCGACTGTTGCAGATTAATTAGGTTCACCTTTCTGACAAAAAGTATCGTTCATGTTCTGATCAGCCAACGGGCATAAATCCAATACGGCTTTGTGACTTGCTGAATTATTGCTGGTTGCTTATTCTAGTGGTATTCTCTGTGTGAATTACGGGCTTGGGAGCCTGAAGTACCCGTCAGAGTTCTTTCTTGCCCCGACCCCATCATTTGAGATTGGCGGAGTTTACCGAACTAGTTAACGTTATGGATCGCCGCATCGAATTTGAAGAACCCTTTGAACTTTCGTCTTGGTGGATGCGGTTTGGTAACCGGTTTTTACGCTGGGGTATTTCCGGATATCCCCACGTGGAACGGCGGCGGTTGGCGATCACGAATCTGGCCAGCGGTCTGGCAGCGATTTCTTGTGTCGGGTATGCGATATCGTTTTCCATGTTCGACTTTCAGGCATTGGGATGGGCGGTATGGATTAATATAATCTGTGCCGGTTTGTACTTGATCACTCCATGGTGGCATCGCTGGGGAATGCTGACCGCTGCAACTTATCTGACGGTCATCGCTTTCGGATCCCTAATGTGGTTCAGCAGCCGATTTGGGGTGGAATCGGGGACACATCTTAATTTTCTGACGGGGATCGCGATCGCAACTGTTATTTTTGGCAATCGAATTTTCTGGTTGCTTCCCGTGATAGGGATCGGATGGGGATGCCATGTATGGGCTCATTTCCATTTCCAGCAACCGATGTTTGATGCGGCGAAATTTGAATGGTTATTGAGAACCATGTATTTGAATGCGGCCACTACGTTCGCAATCGTGGTGGGCTTGGTCGTGTGGTACGCCTTTCGGATTGCCGCTGAAGCAGAAGCCAGAACGGAGAAATTACTAAAAAATATGCTTCCCGACCAAATCGCACTCCGCTTGAAATATGATCCGAACCAGCCGATAGCCGATCGATTTGCCGAGGCGTCGGTGATGTTCGCCGATTTGGTGGGGTTCACGCCGATTTTCGGCAGCATGGAACCGAGTAAAATGGTCGGCTTATTAAATGAGATTTTCTGCCGCTTTGACGATTTAAGTCAGCAACATGGCGTGGAAAAAATTAAAACGATTGGAGATGCCTACCTGGTGGTCGCCGGGGCTCCGGTACCCAGCGAAAGCCATGCGGTTGACTTGATCGGATTAGCGGAAGCGATGCTGACAACCATTGAAGAAATTGAGCAGCAATACCGGTTGGGGCTTAACATTCGCATTGGGATTGCCACTGGCCCGATCACAGCGGGCGTCATTGGCCGAGCCAAGTTTGCCTACGATGTTTGGGCTCCCACGGTGAATATGGCGTCCCGATTAGAATCGTATGGTGCCGTCGGTCGAATCCATGTGGCGGAGGAAACACGCCGAGCCGCCAGCGAAGTTTACGAATTTCAACAGGCAGAAACGCGAGAACTGAAAGGGATCGGGCTCAGGCGAACTTGGTTCGTTATTGGACGCCGGTAGCCAACTTTTTCTTTTCGAATTCCAAGAACTGGCGTCGTTTTTCCAACGAGTCCAGTTTGGAAGTCGCCGAATCGAGTTCCCTCTTAAAACCGGAAGACTTTTCGCCGAGAACTTTGAGACGATTGTCAATTTCGGCCAATGCTTTTTCCAATTCCGTTTTTGCTTTTTCCAGCTCCTCACGGCGAGCGTCTTCGATCGAGAAACGTTTCTCCAGCGTGTTCTTTTTTTCAGGCAATTCTCGTTCCAGTTGTTCAATTTCAGTCAACTCTCGATCGATCTCGGCTAAGCGAACGCGGTTGACGATCAAGGGAGCGTAATCGCCCGTCTTTAGAAGATCGATCACGGGCAAGATCACACTGATCGGCAACGCTAGACTGTCGACTCGACCTGCTCGGGCAATATTGATGCCGACAACCTCGCCATTCAGATTTAGCACGGGACCACCACATTCAAAATTCTGTAACATCAAATCATGTTGAAAGGCCAGAGGAAAGTTTTTACGTCGATTGCTGGGGCGACTGCCCATGGAATTTTGGTTGCGACCTTGATTTACCCCACTGTTGAAGCTTGGAGAATCCATATCCTTATCCCCCAGTTTAAGGTTGATCTTTAGCTCGTCCTCACCTCGTTTGATCGTCAAAATCACTTCGTCACCGGGGTCGTATTGCCCAATGGTTTTGACCAAATCTAGCCAGCTTTTAATTTCATGGTGATCGATTTTGGTAATCAAGTCACCCACCATAAGGTTGGCCTTCTCAGCGGGTGTGCCACCTTGAACGTTTATCACCCGCGCTTCGCCCGTTTCTAGATCGCCGTTGATACCAATGAGTGCACCCGATGACGGAATCTGCCGCGGTTCAACACCCAAAACGCCAACTTGAATTTGGTACGTTTCGTCTAACGTCGGTGAGGCCAACCACTGGCCGACAGTCGGAATTTCGCCGCCACCCCAATGGATCGGAGTGAGAATATCCGAATCAATTTTCAGAATTGCCAAGTCCGTTGGTTCATGAATGCCGATAACGACTGCCGGTTTCTTGCTGCCGTCCGACAGCTCGCACAACAACTCCCCTTTGAGTTCGCTAGCTTTGGTCAGGATCAACCCATCGCGACTGAGAACGGTTCCCAGAGCAATGGGCCGATTGCCATCGAGAACCCGCAATGTCGAAGCTTTGGCGGAAGCGACCAAGGGGTCAAATAGTCCAGCAATCTCTTCAGAGCGTTTCGATTGATCGCGGTATCGATCTCGCGAGATATCAAAACCTGCTCCCCGCCGCCGACGACGGCGTGTGGGAGGTTCTTCTTCGGACTCTGATTGATTTTCGGCCTGTTTGGGATCTTGTTTTGCTTGAGCATCCTGATTCTCGACCTCCTGGGGATCTTCCGCTTGCCGAGGATCGGTTTTCTCTTGGTATCCCCTAGCGGAAGAAACTGCCAGATCGAATTCAATAGGCAATCCCATTGAAATCAACAAGAAGAGTAGGCCGGCAACCGACTTGGAACCCATAGTAGGAAGCGAATGAGCAAAAAGACCGGCAGAGGTTGAAGTCGAATTCATTGTCATTTTTTACCACATAAAATTTAAGCTATGACGACATTGTCTGTTTGTTTAGTCAGCGGCAGATAAAAAATTCACTCGCTTGGGTATGAATCTTGGAAACCATTGGCTGCTTTCGGACGATAATTTTCTGCCACGCGCCCGGTCAGTGGTCAGTTTCAGAGAAAGGCGTTCAACGACTCGAGACACTGAATCTCAATTCGAAATTTAACGTTTCTTCACCGCGTTGAACGACGACATTGGCCCGCGAATAAGCCTTGCGGCTTTCAATAGCCCGCTTTAACTCCGTTGCATCGGATATTTCGTCGTCTCCAATTTGGACAATTCTATCTCCTGCTTTCAGACCCGCGCGCTCCGCAGGACTACCATTGGAAAAACTTTTGATTTCATTGGTGTCATCTTTTACTAATACGCCAAGGTTAGCACGACCGTCTAACAAAACCCCCTCCACCATTTCGTCCCAATTCTGCGAATAAACGTCAACGGGCACATGCAAATTATCCCACAGGTTCAGTCCGATTCGGCTGTGGATGCCTACAACTTCTCCTTCCAAATTGAATAGCGGGCCACCCGAGTCACCACCCACCAAAGTGCAATCCGTTTGAATCACTCCGGCCGTCGATCTCAGTACACGACCTGCTCGAGTTACCAAGCCTCTTTTTCGATCGAGCCCACCGGGATGGCCAATCGCTACGACCCACTGTCCTTCTTTTAGATCACCGGAAAGCCCAATGTCAACGTAAGGAAAATCGTCTCCCTGACCTTCATCAATTTTTAGTAAACCCGAATCGACTCGATTGGCCATTCCCAGTGCCGTTGCTTTGTACTCTTTCATATCAGAAAAAATCACAGTCGCTTTCGCTCCGGGGCGTGAAATCACATGAGCAGCGGTCAAGATATAGCCGTCGCGACTGATCACGACTCCTGAGCCCTGCGAGCTTCTCATGCGGATATTGACAACCGAGGGCTTTGCCAGCTCCGCTATTTCAGAAAATTTTTGCTCCAAAAAACGTAATTCTTCAATCGATCCCGGCGTTGCAACGCCAGACAACAACCGACTTGGATCAATCAAGTCTCGCTCGCCATCGGTCTCTATGGCGGTGGCCGTCTGCAAATTGTCGACGCTCTCAGGTTTCTTCGCGGATTCGTTGCCTTCAGTATCTGATTCAGTGACGGACTGACCACTCGATTGACGATCCGTTTCCTGAGTCGCTGAATCTTGCGCCCAAGCCCCGTGGCAAAACCATGGTAGCGTGAGGGTCAGCAGGATTGCCGCCAACAGCTTGACCGGAAATTTAGTTGTTGTTCGATCTAAAAGCAATTTTTTCATGCTGTTTTCTCTCTCCAAAGTCAAATGGCAAACTCTTTATTTTTAGGATGAACTTTTCATCTTCCTTGTCTTAACCGTAACTCTCAAACATTTCCAACCAATCAATGCAACGTTGGGATGATAGGAAATCCAACGGCCAAGTTGACTCGCGGGTAATATTTAAAAATCGTAATAAAACCGCCCGCAGCCTTGGTCGATTTCTGTTCCTTCTATATTTTAGTACGTTGAAATCAAAAAAGGGAGCAGTTAATATCATCTAGGGTGACTTTTTGGACGAAAACATGACCGAATTCGCCTATTTGGAACGTTACGGTATCCCCGATAGCCACGGTCAACGCCCGATAGTATGTCAATTCAACTAAATTTTAAGTCGATTCGCCAAAACAAATCACTTTCAGGACCCGATTTTCTGTAATAAAACATACACAAACAGTAGACTCTATGGTCAAAATTCAAAAGCGGCTGATTGTTGGCTGCGGTTACCTGGGAATTCCCACGACAAAAATATGGTTGCAGCGCGATGACGAAGTCACCGTGCTGACCCGCGACGCTGAAAAATTCAGCGCGAGAATTTCCGAAATCGATCCACTCAACAAAATTCAGTTGATTTCCGGTGACATCACAGATCCAAACTCTCTCGCACAATTGGAAGGTCTCCCCCCCTTTGATACGGTTCTGTTTGCCGTGGGCATGGATCGCTCTCGTTATCAGGATATTTTTTCGGTTTATGTCGAAGGATTGAAAAACGTCATCGATCGACTTCGTCCTCGAACCGGACATTTTATTTACATCAGCTCGACGGGGGTTTACGGGAACCTAACACCGATGGAATCATTACCGAGGGAATCGCCCGATCCCAAGTTGACGCCCTCCAACGAATCGGAATTGGGAGTATGGGTTGACGAAACGACTGACGCGATACCTGACCGAGACGGAGGGCGGGCTTGCTTGCAGGCGGAATCGTTGTTGCGGAACAGCGTTTTCGCGGACCGGGTATCCATCTTACGTTTTGCTGGCATTTACGGTCCCCAACGTATCCCATTGCTCACTGCAATTCGCCAGCGACAGTGGGATCGGCTCTCTTCCGAAGGTTACCTGAACCTGATTCATGTTGCTGACGGCGCCCGCATCATCGCCATGGTGGCCGACCATCCCGATCGCAGCCACGGACAAATTATTTTAATTAGCGATGGGCACCCGGTTCCCCGCCGAACGTTTTACGGTCATTTGGCAGAGCAAGTCGGAGTCGGCTCCATTCCCTGGGATGAACTCAACCGATGGGCCAGCAGGCACCTTGCTACTACGGAGCCATCATCCTCCACGGACATTCAGCGGGAACGGCGAACAAGTCACAAAAAGGTTTGCAACCAAAAACTGATTGATCTGTTCTCTTATGAGTTTCAATTTCCCCACTATCAATCGGGGTTAATCATTCCAACGGAAAATGGCTAGCGCGATGCCAAACGGTACGATTGACCATAGCAGCATGATCACCAGCTCTGGCCACAGTGTCACAATCGATTGGCCATCCATCATCAAAGCTCTCAAGGCATCGATCACTGGGGTCAATGGCAACCACTTGATCAAGGGATGGATCACTTCGGGAAACCGCTCGTAGGAGAAAAAGATTCCACTGAGGGTATACATTGGTAACATCACCAGATTCATCAATCCGGAAACCGTTTCCATCGCTTGAGCGCGAGCCGCGACCAGCAATCCAATCACGGAAAACTCGATCGCTCCCAGAAAAATCACCAACACCACCGAACCCCAATTCCCGTAGACTCGTACGTCAAACAGGAAATAGGCACAAACCAGTAAGATTACGATTTGTGGGATCATAAAAATCAAGCGACTAAATAACATACCTAACAAAAAATGAGAACGTCGCATCGGAGTGGCCATCAACCGTTTTAGCAATTTTCGAATTCGCATGTCCACGATCGCGTATCCGACTCCCCACAATCCTCCCCCCATCAGGCTCATCGCCAACAAACCAGGTACTAAAAAGTCGACATAGCGACCACCGGGTTCGCTTAACGATACATCTTCGGTCGTCAGCAGATCTTGCCGACCGGCAGCCCGCTGCAATTGATCATCAACAAAATTCCTCGCGTGTCGGCTGCCCGGCCGCGTCGGATCAAACTGGTATCGAACGTCGCCCCAGCCTTCCCATTCCCCCGTACGCTTTTCAGAACCCTGCCCCGTATCCTCCCCGGTATGCATTCCAACTTTGTCGATCCCATCAGCCCCAAAGTCAATGATCAAATTGGTACGACCGGAGCGAAGTCGTTTCAGACTTTCCTCGAGTGGCAGTTGATTTAGAGTGACCCGATCCGAATTCCGCAATCCGTCAACGACCCACGAGGGAGGTTGC
>JBGTHU010000837.1:0-3272 GCA_041745975.1 Mariniblastus sp. | reverse complement strand
CCCCAACATTTTGATAGCCCGGGCTCATTCCCTGCTGCTATCATTGGAACCGGAGGGCTCGCGCCCAACCGTTATTGTTGGAACCGGAGGGCTCGCGCCCAACCGTTATTGTTGGAACACTGGACTTAACTCGGAACAGTTCTCTACCGACCAATGACCAGTAAAGCTACATTCATGTAGATCACGATCCCGGTGATATCCATGATGCCTGCGATAAAGGGATTGGCCATCAACGCCGGATCGAGACCCAGGCGGCGAAAAAACAAGGGCAGTAGTGATCCTGCCATGCATCCCATCATCACTACCAACACTAATGTAATAGGAACGACAACGGCCTCCTGCCATGAAGGGGCGAAGATGCGCGCGATAAAAATGCCAATCGCTGCCAAAATGCTACCGAGAATGATCCCTACGATCAATTCGCGATAAACGACTTTCAGCCAATCTTTGACAGCAAGTTCACCACCTACCAAAGCGGTGATCACCAATGATGCCGCTTGATTGCCAGAGTTCCCCCCGGTGCTGACGATCAACGGCAGAAACAGCACCACCCAGACAAAATCGTCCAAGGCATCCTCGTAACGTTTTAACGCAAATGCTGTCAGCAATGCCCCCAAGAAAAGTACCGTCAACCACATGCCTCGTTTCCAACTGAGCAATAGCAGGCTGATCTTTAAATACTCTTCTCGCAACGGGGTCACCCCACCGAACCGTTGAGCGTCTTCGGTGAGTTCCTCACGTACCACGTCAATAATATCGTCGTGGGTGATAATCCCAATTAATCGCCGCGAATCATCAATCACCGGTATCGCCAGCAAATCGAGTCGTTCGACTTTTTGCGCGACGGCTTCTTGGTGTTCATCCACAGAAACTGTCAGCACATCCGATTGCATCAGTTCCCCTAGTTTCGTATCCCCTTTCCGCAATGACGAGATTAATTGCCGACCGGAGACAACACCGCGCAACTGCTGATCCGCGTTGACAACATAGACATAATAAATCGTTTCTAAATCACCACCTAAATGAGACAACTCATCCAAAGCCTCCCTAACGGTGAGTTCTTCGGAGAGTTTGGCCATTTCAGTTGTCATCAGCGAACCAGCCGTGCCATCAGCGTACTGAGTTAAGCGTTGGGTTTCCCGCCGTTCTTCTTTGGACAGCATCCCCAACAATTCTTCAACCCGATCGGCTTCCAACTCTTGCAACAAGTCGACGCGATCGTCAGCGTACATTTCAGCCAACAGCCGTGCCATTTCACCAACATCTTGTGTTGCCAGCAATTCTAATTGCCGATCCAAAGAGAAGTGTTGAAAAATATCCGCTCGGCGCACGTTGTCCGTGGCTCGTAAAATCTGCCAGGCCTCATCATGGTTTAAACCTTCCATGAATTCAGCCGTGCGTGCCGGATTGAGGGCGGTGCAAAACTCCCTCATCTCTTGCAAATCATCTGCCTTCAACATCTCCCGCAGTTCGGGCAGAAATAGCACATTTACCATCGTTGATTCACTTTATTTAGGTGTGCTATCGGCAACTGGACCTCGGAAAAGCAATTTCCCTCCGACCATGGTCATGATGGCTCGGCATTGTCTGATATCTTCTTCAGGACATTCAAGCAGGTCATGGCTCAAAACGACCAAATCGGCCAATTTACCAGGCACTAACGATCCCTTTTGCGTCTCTTCAAACGCGGCATAAGCACAATCGATGGTGTAAGATCGCAGTGCCTCGATACGCGTCATCGATTGTTCAGGAAAAAAGGTAACTCCCGGGGCAACGCGGCGAGTGACACTGGCATAAATCGATTCAAACGGATTGATCGGTTCCACAGGAGCATCGGTACCATTGGTTACAACGGCACCCGAGTCAATCAATGAGCGCCAAACGTAGGCTCCTTGCTGGCTGCGCCGCATCCCTAAACGTTGCGGCACATAGATCGCATCGGAGGTACAGTGAATTCCCTGCATCGAAGCAATCACCCCCAACTGGGCGAACCGAGGGAGGTCGGCGGGATCGATATGTTGAGCATGTTCGATTCGCCAGCGGCGCGAGATACCGCTTGGCTCTTCCTGAAACAAAGCCTGGTAGATATCCAATACTTCTCGATTAGCCCGGTCGCCGATTGCGTGAACGCACATCTGAAAATCGTGTTCAAGAGCCAACTCAGCCGTGCGACGTACCGATTCGACGGTAGCCGTATTCAATCCGCTGCTGGTCGGCAGATCTTCGTAAGGTGCCAACAACCAAGCTCCGTGCGGGCCCAGTGCACCATCGATCGAACGTTTTAATGCGCGAACGGTAAAAAAATCGTTTCCTAAACCGATCGTTTTGTAATTGGCCAGCTTCGCTTCCAACCCTTCGTTGCTCTCTCGGATCATCATGTAGACCCGCACCCGCATTTGGTTTGAGACGGCCAGTTGCCTCATAAAATCGACGACTTCAAAACTCGAACCGGCATCTTGAAAACTAGTAATCCCATACTCCAAACAATTATCGAATGCCAACTCGATTGCTTGACGAAGTTCCGAAGCACGTTGTTGTGGCGACTTTTTTCGTTCATCGATTTGATAAACGCGGGTAACCAAACTTTGAGCGGTTTCTCGGAAAACTCCGATCGGTTTACCTGCTGAGTTCGTTAAAATCTCGCCACCGGGCGGCTCGGGAGTATTCTCGTCGACTTGGCCTAATCGCATGGCATATTCATTCGCGAAATTCGCATGACCGCTGGCGTGAGTCAACAGCACGGGATGATTGGGTGTCAATTGACTGATTTGTTCGTGTGTCGGATATCCTTCAACGGAGCCCGCGGGAGGTGAGTCCCATTTCGACTGATGCCAGCCGCGCCCCACGATCCATTGTCCCGAGGGGGTGACGGAGGCCGCATCGGCGACTTGTTGAACAATGTCGTCCCATGATTTCGCTTGAGCCAAATCTAACATCATCAACGACTGTCCCAGCCCCACAAAGTGCCCGTGTCCTTCAATCAAACCGGGCATCACGAAACGACCTTCAAGATCAATTACTTCGGTTTCCGTACCGATTTGCTTCTTTATGACTTGATCGGAGCCAATCGCCAAAATGCGATCCCCTAAAATTGAAATCGCGGTGACTTCCGGTTTGGCTCGATCCATTGTCACAATTTTACCATTGAATAAAACCACATCTGCAGTTTGAGCCAAGACGGCATTGGCCATTAGTCCAAACGAGCCAAAAGCCAAACAATGGAACATCAGTAGCCGCAACAAACTCGAAAACGGTTGGCAAAAGCCAAAGAG
>JBGTHU010000836.1:0-13782 GCA_041745975.1 Mariniblastus sp. | reverse complement strand
AACTGGCAGTTCACGACGAGCGATGCCCGTCGAAAACTGCGTCGCTTATATCCTGAGTTCCTCCGAACCGACAACCATCAAAAATCCCCTGAGCCAACGGCAAGATTCAACTAGTAAATTCAATATGGTCAGACCACTAGCAGGGAATTTGGTTTGAGGAATGAATGGCGCGATATTGTTTCAGTTATCCACGGCCTGTCATTGGAAATGTCGCCGTTTGGGCGTGTTGTTGATCAAATCTTCGGTTTTTTGACGGGAATTCTACAATCCCCGTTGGGTATCATCTTTATGGGCCGCCAATCGAAAAGGGAGCTATGGGGGAGTCGACTTGCGAACCCCAGGTGGAACGGCAGGCTAAAACATCATTTTCTATCACTCGGTTATCGGTGTAAGTCAAGTGCTATCAAATGGGTGCGAGCCTGTTTTTTTGCCTTGCCGTAACTGGCCAAACTTTGTAATAAGCCGTCTGGAGGGAATGTTTAGAATTGTCGCTTACAGATTCTTGGAGTCTTGGAAATGCAGTAGTCAGGAGTTGCGAGTATTTAATGTTGTCCGACCGAATCCAGGTTTCCGGAAGCCATTGTAATTATTTTTGGCTGCAATTTTCGCTGATGATGCTGTTAGTGGGCAGTCTATCTCCTTCTTTGAGTTGCGCTTGGCAACAAATACCCGGTCCTGTGCAAGAGAATTTGACAGACCAGACGAGGGGGAAAAGTCCAGAGACCACGCCGTTTTTCAAGGGCAATGGTCGGAATGTGATGGACGACAATCGGGTCTATTCTGCTTTTGCTAGGGACACGCGTCCAGAGTCGCTGAGATCGGAGGACAGTCGTTCGGATACCCGACCACTGGCTCCAGTCGTTGGCTTTGACAATGGCTTTCTGATCGCCAGTCCCGAGTTGGATTCTGTTTCTAGGCGGGATTATCCGTTTGCTACTCGCTTAAGTGGTTGGTCGCAGTTGAGACACGCGATCTTTGATTCGAACGGCCCCAACAGGAGCCGCAATGCTTTTTCCTTAGAACGGATTCGATTGGGTATTGACGGCCATGTTTATTCGCCAGACCTCCAATACTTTTTTGCGCTGGACGCAAATAGCGATCAAGCCGTGCAAGTGATTTTTTTGGATTCGTATGTCAACTATGATTTCGGACGCAATCTTTTCAACTGGGATACCAATCGGTTGGGATTTCGAGCGGGGAAATGGAAGACGCCATTCAGCCGATCCCGAGACGAATCAGCGAGGCGATTGCAATTCACGGAGCGATCGGTGTCGAATTTGTTTTTTGATATTGGTCGAGCTACCGGATTTTCGCTTTATGGTGAAAATGAGCTTTTCTCAATGCCAGTGAGGTATGAAACGGCTTTGTTCAATGGTTTGAATACGGGACGGGATGCGGTCGTATCGGCCGCAGACTTGGATCAAAATTTCGCTTGGTCAGCCAGAACCTGTTTTGATCCGATGGGATCTTTTGGCGATGGCGAGTCAGACTTGCAATGGAGCCCCAGGAGTGTCCTGCGTTTGGGAGCGGGAATTGCTGGTTCGCGTGTGGATCGAGAAGGGAGTCGAGAATTCGATCGGCAAAGAGTGGTTGCTTCGGGGCAGCCCTTATCTGAATTTTTGCCCGAGTCCGTAAATTCCTATGATATCTGGTTCTATACAGTAGATGCCCACTGGAAGGTGCGGGGGTTTTCCCTGATTACGGAATACCATTGGCGAAGCCTTTCGAATTTTTCCGATGGAAGTGTACCGAACCTAGCGGATAACGGATTCGTTCTTCAAAGCGGCTACTTTCTGATCCCTCGCCGATTCGAAGTCCTGGCCCGATGGACCAACGTCGTCGGTAATTCCGGAACCCTCGGGGAACGCAACGAACGAACAAATGAGATGGGAGCAGGCTTTGTCTGGTTTTTAAATAACCAGAATGTAAAGTATACGGCCGATGTCTCAAGGATTGACGGAGTACCAGTCAACAGCGCGCGGCTGAGTCTGTTGCCCGGTGATGAAGGCTGGCTATTTCGCTCTCAATTGCAGGTTGGCTTCTAGAGGCGGGCCAATGTCCTACCGAAAATCCAGTATCATTTGTCCCTAGGTGGATGTCGATGAAATGCAGTCTGACGCTTTCAAGCTCTGGCAAGATCTGGAACTGGAATCAAAACTGCCGGTCGATGGATCGATTCGTACTTGGCTGGTGAGAGTTGGTGTTGGGTGGATTTTGCTGAAAGAAGTCAAAACGAAGGATGGAGAGTTGATTTGGTACGTCGATCACTCTTGCCAAATCGGCATTGAAAAAATGCTGGCGATTCCAGGGGTTTCGCCTGGAAGACTTTCCACTCCCAGGCACCCCCTTGAGAATCATCCAATCTGATTGACTTTCAAAAAAACCGAAGTAAAATGCAACCATGAAAATTTCGCCAAATCAATTTAATTCGACGGGTAGAAGTATGTTTAATTTGCGGTTGAGTGGGTTATTGTGCTTAGTAACCATATTGTTGGCGCCACGAGTTTGTCCGGCCCAATTCTCGGATGACGCTAGGTGGATCCCAAGTGGCGCAAATTGTGTTGTGCTAGTGAGTGGTGAGAGGATTTTCTCCAGCGAACTGGCCAAGAACCAGAGTTGGTCTGACATAAATGCCGGGGCGTTTGATCGAGGCACGTCGGTCTTACCACCAAAAGTCGAAAGGATGGTTGTTGCCAGCCAGTTTGATTTAACATACTTAACGCCTATCTGGACTGTCTCGGTTGTATCACTTGATTCCAAACTTGGTTTGAGCGACATCGCCGCAAAGCGGAATTTGCCAATTGATAGTGTGGCGGACCGCAACGCACTCGTTTTACCGAGTGATGTCTACCTAATTCAATTAGATAACGATAGCCTTGGTGCGATGGTTCCTGCTGATCGACAACAGTTGACTCGCTGGGTTGAATCAGCGTCTAACCGATCTGCGATCCAATCGTCTTACATCTCTGAGGCATTTGCCTTTGCAGATAGAAATAGTGATATCACGATTGCGTTTGACTTGAATGGCGCCATCAGTGGTGACGCCGCCCGTACCTCGTTTATGAATTTCGAATCGATTCGGCCCACGAATGTGGAAAGGGCTGCCATGGCTGCTTCGCGGCTTCGCGGGTTTATGCTTGGGATCACCATACGGGATAAAGTTTACGCTGCATTGCGAGTCGATTTTTTGCCCGGCACAGTCGGTGTCGATCTATTCAACAAGGCTGCCATCATTGCGGTACTGGAAAATCGTGGAGTCATGATCGACGAAATTAATGATTGGGAATTTTCCAGCGAGGCAGGTACTCTAATGCTCAAGGGAACGCTATCTGAATCCGGCTTACGTCAAATCAATTCCCTTGTAGCTCAACCGGTTCAGTCGATTTTTCGAGGCATTGGCTCGCAAGGAACCGATACATCAGATTCACAATCAAACAGTCCTGAAGTTGCCACCAGACGATATTTGAATCGGATTGAACTCAGCTTCCAAGACTTTGATTTGTTCTTGCGGAAACAGAACAGGCAAGCCATTCACGGGTTTCAGCGATGGTTTTCGGCCAATGCGGAGCAGATCGACATGCTGCCTACAGAGAATGTCAATCCTGAGATGCTAGAATTTGGAGCCCGGGTCTCCGAAGGTTTTCGAGATATTTCTCAAATCCTGATCGACGCGAGAGCGTCGACAATAAGTGAGACCGCAGCTTTGCAGGCAACCCTAAGTGGCAATGTTGGAGTTCTAGGATCCAATATCGGAGCCGCCTATGGTTTTCGGCAGCAACGACCAAATCGAAACCGACAAAGGCGTTCGATTGAAGCTGGAAATTTCGCCGATGCGAAAACAGAGGTTTCACAAATCATGGCCCAGTTGCGCAACGATTTGGGAAATGTTCGCCGAAACTTTCCAACTGGAAATTAGACAACGGGTAACTTGACCACCCACCCGTTGTTAAACTTGACTTGTTTTCTAGTCGAGTTGGATTTAATGTAGATTGTTTTATTGTCTAACGGAGGGGTGGAATGCCCCCCGTTTCCCATCTGAATTTCCCAACCGAATTTCCGATCTGAATCTGATTAACCCCAGCAAAGTAGAGGTTCGAAAATGAGCAAGTATAGATTTTGTTCGGATGAAGATCGCCTTGTTCTTCAACAGAAGGCGACTTCCGCATTATTTTCTTCTGGAACGCCAATACTCGGCCCAATTCTGCCAGTAAGCATAATTTCTCAGAAATTTCTGTTTGTTTTACTGGTTGGATATTTTGCAATTCAGTCTATCAACGTCGCTCGGGCTCAGAAACAATGGGTGGATCAAAGTGGCAAATACGCGGTTACGGGAGACTTGCTGGCTTTCAACGACGAATTGATAATTCTTAGAACTTCAGATGGTGAACTGATAAGCATGGCGATCGAGGATTTGTCTGAAGCAAGTCGGGCATTTATGAGATCGGAGGAAGCGGTGTCGGTGCTTGCTGAGGTTGGCTTGCAAAAATGGACACTCCGAAATGGACTGCAGCTTGTAGGGCAGGTTGTCTCTCACGAAGCTCGAGACGTTACGTTGCAACGGAGGAGAGGCAGTTTATACGTAAACGATCGTACCGTCCAAAACCTTCCGCCAGAGTACCGCAAATTGTTGCCACTGATTGTCGGGCATATTGAAAATCTAGATTTTGATGATTTGGCATCAATGGAGAAGTGGTTCAATGCGCGGCATGGATTTCGACCTGTAACTTATCACTGCGAAGGGGTTAAGCTCGCCATGCGAAATGGGGATGAGTTCTTGTTCCCTTATTTCATTTTTTCAGATTCCGACAGGAGGTTTTTGGAAGCGGGAGCCAAGGAGGCTCAAGTGGTTGAGGCCGGTTCGGAGGAACGTCAGAAACAAGATCTTTATACTCAAGTTCGTGCTGCAGAATACCAACGTGCCCTCGAAATGCAACAAGCCGATTTACGAGTTCGAGAAGCCCAGTTCGATCGACACATCAAGCGTGTTCAATTGGGGTTATTAGCAGTGGCCGCTGATGTGACCGATCTTTGGGAAGTGGCATTAATTCCTTTCGGAGATGGCATCTTCCAGGCTCAGTTAGTCGTCGTCCCAGCCCGGAACAGCCGAGAGGCGTCGCAATTGGCTTTGGCAAGATGGCCCAACCATACCGTCGGTCCCGTTCGGCGTGTGACCCGTTAGTCATGCTGCCCAGTGCTGATGTTGTTGAAATCATTGGCTTGGCTTGCCCAGAATTAATGGCGTGTTGGCGTTTTTTCGAGGGGATCGGTATTTGGCACCAATAGACGAAACAGCCACAGAACCATCAAAAATACTGAGCCGATAAAATCGCTATTCGAAAAGCCCAAACTATAACATAAGATTAAAACCAAACGGGAGATAACAAATTGAAATTCCCATGAATTGTTGTTCGGCTTCGTGTCGCGGGCGTTCATCCATTTGTCAAGTTGGTTGCTTATGGCAAATTTGGAATTTTGGTTTCTCACCAGATTACTAGTTGCTTCTATGATTGCAGCATGATTGCAGCTCTTGGTAAAATTTTGCCCGTGTGAAGAGTTTGGGTGACAAAAAACCGTCTCTTCTGTTCTTGAATTGGCTCTTATAGTTTCTCGGTTTTCCGGACTATTTTACGACGTGCATTACACGATTTGAAGTGCAGATTGAAATGAAGTAAAAGAACTGACGATACCAATTGCACGTGATATCACTGATGTAATTGAATTATGCGTCCGATTCGGGTGTTTGAATGTACTTTGGATTCAAGACATCTGCAATCAATTTCAAAGCCTTCGATTCCACTTACTTCCTACCTCAACGCAGCAAATTCATTGAATGAAGGGAACCCGCCGACGGACTGGTAATTCTGGATGACTACTTCCAACTCGATGTCATGACTTTGTTTTGTCCAATCGATTAACTTGCCGCTGTAGGCAGAGAAAGAAATCGGCGAGGGGTTGTCGGATGCTAGTAATACCGTGTGTTGTTGATGAGAAAGTTGAGCGATTAGATCTTGGGAAAAATTCAGACTGGCTTCTTGGGAGATGCAAGCATCTTTATGATCGCGGAATCCGGCAACCCCTCGCGGACTCCCCGCGCTCGCGGACTCCCCGCGATTTCCAATCAACGCCCAATGGCGAGCGATGATTTTTGGCAAAAGCTCGGTCAACGCGATCATGCGAATAGACGAAGATTTGTTGTTGGATCACCGGGAACAGTTCCGGGTTAAGATTTCCGATTTTAGTGTCGTAAAGGAATAGATTAATTACTGATTTTTTTAGGGTTCTTAAAAGTCTCTGTGTTTTTTATCGCAATTTTTATTTTATCTATATCCACAACAATGAGAGATGATCCTGTGGATCCTGTAGATCCTTGGGGTTGCTTCGAAACTGGTACATGTGCATGGTTTCCTGTTCCCTGCAACGGAACTTGTCGTTATAGTGGGCCGCATTCCTGCACATGCAAGGAGAGTTGGGCTGAACCAGGCCAATGCAAGTGCACGTTGACTATCGAATGGGAACCTTAAATTAGACTTCGATCACGCCGAGCAGCTTGGCCAAATTTTTATAATATCTTGTTTTGCGATATTTTTCAAAGAAAAACCAAAATTGATTCTCGATCAAGAGCAAACGGGGCATGTCGAGCTTCTAAATCAATCCTTCCAGCCCGCAAGAATCGTCGGTATCTCGCGCTCATGTCGTTGTTTTGACATTGACGAAGACCCCATCTCTCAAATCATCCCGGCCAATGATCGCTTAACGCTACCCTTGGTCATCAAACCGAACAAACTCGGCCCGATACATCAGCGAGTCGAATTTGTGTTTGCGAATCGGTGTTGCGTTGGCTGGTTTTTTAATTTCCATCTAATTTGATCGTGTATTGAAACAAAGTAAATGATTGGGATGAGATTCGAATGAGTAAAAAAGCCTTCACCCTTGTCGAACTTTTAGTCGTGATCGGCATCATCGGATTGTTAATCGCGATGTTACTTCCTGCGGTACAGATGGTGCGGGAGGCGGGGAGGCGGACGGTTTGCTCCAATAACGTGCGGCAATTGGCACTGGGGTTGATGAACTACGAATCGAGCCACGGTCAGTTGCCGATCGGTTTGCGCACGTTTGAGGGAATTGGCAGCGGAGATGGCGGGGCCGCGAATCAATATTACGGCATGTCTTGGATCACTCGGATTCTTCCGTTTATCGAACAAAATGCAATGTGGGAAAGTGCTGTCGAAGATTATCGCTACAGCCCGATCCCGTTTGGCAGTCATCGCGGGATGCAAACGGTACTGCCGACCGTGGCCTGTCCCAGCGATCCGGCCAGCGGCCAAGTTCAATGGACGCATGAAGGTTACTTGGTGGCGTGCACCGATTACTTGGGTGTACATGGAACGAATTACCAAACTCACGATGGGGTCTTTACTTACGATCTTCCGATCCGCTTGGGCGAGATTGCCGATGGTCAATCGAACACGCTGTTAATCGGCGAACGTCCTCCATCGACCGATTTCTGGTATGGCTGGTGGTACGCCACTGGATCGGGGAGTCGATCGACGGGCGATGTGACATTGGGAGTGGCGGAACTCAATCTAGTTCACACTCCCGGTGGTTTGGGTATGGGAACTTATTTGGACGATTGTCCTCCCGGTCCCTATCGTTTTACCGCCGGTCGGAACGAGCAGTGCAACACGCTGCACTTTTGGAGTTACCACTCGGGCGGAGCGAATATTGCGATGGCTGATGGTTCGGTGCGATTGATTCCCTATTCGATCGAAGAGCCCGTGATGCAGGCCCTGGCCACGCGAGCGGGCGGCGAAGTGGTGAGTTTGGATTTTTGAAAATCACATCCTCTCCGAGTCGGGCGCGTCCACCGAAACGGGACGGCCTACCGATAATGATTGACCATGGTATTGATGTACTTCAGAACTCGCCTCGGAGATGCGGCTTTTTGGTACTCGTACTCGAACATGTCGCAACGACCAAGTACGAAAAAGAATAGGTGTAAGAACACAAGTAACCCATTTTCTCGACGAATTGATGCAGCCGTGCTTATTTGCCAAATTGAATTCCTTGGGCCAAGGGCAAATCGGGTGACCAGTTGATCGTGTTGGTTTGCCGACGCATGTAATTTTTCCAAGCATCGGAACCGGATTCGCGACCACCACCCGTTTCTTTTTCGCCGCCGAAGGCACCGCCGATTTCCGCTCCGCTGGTGCCGATGTTGACGTTGGCGATGCCGCAATCGGAACCGCTGGCCGATAGAAAATGTTCTGCCGTCAGTAGGTTGGTGGTGAAAATCGAGCTGGAGAGCCCTTGCAGCACGTCGTTTTGCATCGCAATCGCCTCCTCGATCGATTCGTAGGACATCAAGTAGAGAATGGGTGCAAACGTCTCTTCGCGGACTTGCGGCGTTTGCCCGGGCATGCGAATGATCGTTGGCTGAACAAAGCAACCGTTTCCTGGCAATGTCTTGCCCCCCGTCAACAGCTCTCCTCCCTCGGCTAAGGCCCGCTTGATTGCGGCAGAATAAGCCTCAATCGATGGGTGATTGAGCACCGGGCCCATCAGCGGAAGGGGGTCGAGTGGATCTCCAATTTTGATCTGTTGATATGATTCGACCAGTCGCTGGGTGAATTCCGCTTCGATCGATTGATGCACGAACAAGCGACGCGTGGTGGTACAGCGTTGGCCGGCGGTGCCGACGGCGCCAAACACAATCGCTCGTAGAGCCAGATCCAGATTGGCATCGGGTTCCACGATCAAGGCATTGTTGCCGCCCAATTCGAGCAGTGTTTTTCCTAATCTCGCCCCGACGATGGTGGCAATTTGGCGGCCCACTTGGCAGGAGCCCGTGAAACTGATCAGTGGCAATCGAGGGTCGGAAACCATGGTTTGCCCGATTTCGATGTTTTCACCAATGACCAAATTAAACAATCCGTCCAGCCCCTTTTCCGGAGCGTGGTCGGCAGTAACTTGGTTGCAAATCTGTTGGACCGCGACACTGACCAGGGGTGTCAAAGGGGATGGTTTCCATACCATCGTATCACCGCAAACCGCTGCCAAGGCTGCGTTCCAAGCCCAAACCGCAACCGGAAAATTGAATGAGCTGATGATACCGATCGGGCCCAGCGGATGCCATTGTTCGTACATCCGATGTTGCGGGCGTTCCGAGTGCATGGTCGAACCGCACAACTGCCGCGACAACCCGACGGCGAAATCGCAAATGTCAATCATCTCTTGGACTTCACCGATCCCCTCGGCACGAATCTTCCCCATTTCCAAAGCGACCAACTCGCCCAGTGGTTCCAGATTCTGTCGTAACGCGTTCCCCAAATCACGAACTAACTGGCCGCGCTGAGGAGCCGGGCGGTTTCGCCAATCGCGGAAACGTTCCGCAGCGACTCGCACGACTTGGTCATAAGTCTGGCGGGTGGCCATCGTGACTTGGCCGATCGCTTCTCCGGTTGTCGGGTTGATGGAAACCAGGGGCTTTCCCTGCGGATCGTGAATCCAACCGTCGGTGCCTGTACATGCCCCTGCCTGGTCGGATTCAATTTTTAGTTTCTTCAACAGAGCGGGGATATGGGTTTGGTTGACCGAGTCAATCGGTGTCATAGGGTTTCGCCTTTATTGAGGGTTGCGATAAGGGTTGCGATTTGGGGGCAATTATTGAAGTTGTAAACTGGCTTTGTCAGAGATGTCTTTACGGCACCAAGCCCCATGCCAGCGAATGCACTTCACCGCTTGGTAGGCTCGCAATTTCGCTTGGGCAATCGTGTCGCCGAGTGCCGTCACACCTAAGACTCGTCCACCGGCCGTGACCACATTTCCTTGCGGGTCGAATTGGGTACCGGCATGGAAGACTTTTACATCACCCAACGCGTTTGCTTCATCGATACCTCGAATGGGATGTCCGGAGGCATACTGGTCGGGGTAGCCTTCGGCCGCCATCACCACACAAACACTTGGGCGAGGATCCCATTCCAGCGTACCGATTTCGTTCAAGCGACGATCGATGGTGGCTTCGATGACGTCCATGAGGTCGGTCTTCATTCGCATCAACAGCGGCTGACATTCGGGATCGCCAAAGCGGACGTTGTACTCCAGCACTTTAGGGCCTTGCGGGGTGATCATCAAACCAGCATACAGAATCCCTTGAAATGGATGCCGTTGCCGCTTAAGAGTATGAACCGTGGGCACCAGCACATTCGTTTCAACCCAATCCATCATTTCGGAATCGACAGAAGGGGTTGGACAATACGCTCCCATGCCGCCCGTGTTGGGGCCCAGGTCATTATCGAAGGCGCGTTTGTGATCTTCCGCAGGGGGCAAGGTAAGTATTGTTTTACCATCGGTGATCGCTAAGATACTGGCCTCAATACCAACCAATCGGTCTTCAATCACCAGTTGACTGCCCGCATCACCGAACTGTTTTTGCCGAGCGATCAAATCGATGGCCTGCATCACATCGTCTCGCGTTTGACAAACGATGGCTCCTTTGCCGGCCGCCAAACCATCGGCTTTTACGACCACGGGAACATCTTCGGGAGTTTCTGCATAGCGTTCATTGATGAACTGTTCCGCATCACCGGCATTTTCAAATCGATGCCAATCCGCAGTCGGGACATCACCGGTTCGCAAAATTTTCTTACAAAACGCTTTGCTCCCTTCTAGTTTGGCGGCGGCCTTGGAGGGCCCGAAAATTCGCAATCGCTCCTTGCCAAACAGGTCGACGATTCCCAAGCAGAGCGGAACTTCGGGGCCGACGATGGTCACATCGATAGCGTTTTGTTTGGCAAATTTCAGCAAGCCAGGCAGGTCATCAGCGGCGATAGGGACGTTTTCGGCATCGATGGCCGTCCCCGCATTGCCGGGTGCCACAAAGACTCGATCGACCCGAGGACTCTGCCTTACCTTCCAAGCGATGGCGTGTTCCCGTCCCCCATTGCCAATAACTAAAACCTTCATTTGGACACACTACTCAATTAATATTGTTGCTTCCATCGGAGCGGGCCAAAAAAATTTAGGCCCCTTTCCCTCACCGTTGACAAAACTGATTAATAAATCGAAACCACAGATTCTAAAGGTTGCCGTTGATTTGTTCTAGGAGTCTTTTCGGACACTACCTTCGTGATGCAGCGGCAAGTCGATTGTCGCCGATGATTTGCCCGCGGTTTTCGCCCTTCACGGCTTGCGACTGACTGATTCAGGGTTTACGAAAAGAATCTTCGTCGTTCGACCTGCCTACAAAATTAGCCGATTCTGTGTGGCGACAAATACCCGTGAACCTTCACTTTGAAAATATCCCTATCCAATGTTTTGCCAGTCTCTACTCATTTTTTCCATTTATGAGTAACGCTTTTGCCTAACGAGCAGTAGAGGGATTAACGAGGCGTCGCTACTTTTTATTGGGCGGCGATGTCCGTTGTGCAGCCGGTTTGGCAGGGCAATTGGGGTAAATGGGGAAAACGGCAGTCTTTTTCACAAAAAAGGGAGATTTGCGATGAGAACTATGTTTGGAAAATCCATTGAACGCCGAGCTGTTTCAGTACGGACAACCCGTTATTTGACAATCTGGATGGGGCTATGGATCAGCGGCATGTCCGCATTTGCTCCCGCCCAAGAAATTTGGCGACTGAAGCTGCAAGACGTTCGGGTAATCCAGCAGCGAGAGCGGGATGGAGACCGGCCCTACTTCGCCATCATCCAATTCAGGTCGCGATTCGCCACCCGCAATTCGACAGTGGTCAACGTGCTCTGCCACGAACCGCACGATTGGGTCTCCAAACGAGAATTTCGTGGGAGCTTACCTGCCAATCAAACTCACTTGCATCAGAATCAACAAGTCAACCTGCCATTTTGGATGCAAGAAATCGAATGGCGGGGGGCGTCAGCGATTCCTTCACCCTTCGTAGGCGATCGTTTCGATTTGGCTCGGGCGACCCCCGAAATCGCTCGGACGGAAATCCTGGGAGTGGACGTCATTGGTTTGGATAACAACAACACACCACCTCACGCCGTTCGCAACCTACTGAACCTGATTTCAAACGCACTCGAGCAAACGTTGCGAGAAAAGGTCGAGCGATCTGCGGTCGTCCAGGCGGCTGATCCCCAGTTTCAACGGAATCTCGAGAGCCGCTTGGAAGACATCGCTACCAGCATGATCTCGATTGAAAACGCGGTCGACTTGTTGGGTCAGTTGACCATTGGTTCGACTTTTAACCCGGATCAGATCACCGGCATTCAAGTGCTGGTGATCCCGGCCCTCGATTCCTTTCCCACAAAGCAAGGTTCGCGAACCATCAATTTGCCCACCACGGTGACGGCTGGGCCGGTCGAAGCCAGATCGGTGACTCGAGCTTTACAACCTTGGTCGGATACGTGGACGTTCAAGGGCTCCGGTGCTGAGTACCGGGTGCAAGCGTCGCTCAATCGAGCCCCGTGTAGCTCGCAGATCCGACATTTGACGGTCTCGATGCTTTCCGGCGACGACGGCTTGCGGCAAAACTCGGTGCTGTCTTTGGAGCTTGAGGTGACCGGACGCGAGCCGATGATTTTGTCGCTGGGTGAAGGTGATGGAGATCGTCGACACAGTATGATCCGCCGCACCGTCAACCTGAGCCAACCGATACAACGGAACGACTTGAAAAAGATTGGCCTGCGATTTTCGTCCAGCAGTGGTGCCTTTGAAGGGCATGATAATTGGACTCTCGGTGCCTTGCATGTCCATCATGGCTCGGAGACGTTGTTGGCCACATCGGGCAATCCGCTGGTGCGATTTTCCGGAAACAACCGGCGGGCCATGTTCGACGTCTCTTGCTCGTCCCCTAACCTCGCGATTGTACGCCCTACCAATGCGACGCTGCGAGTTCCAATCAAACCGGGCGACCTTCAGAAGAAGCCCTTGCAAGGCATACAAATTCCTCCCATCCGAAAATAATAAACAGGAAAAATAAGGGTCAAATGATGTTTCGTCTAAGAACAAGTAGTGGATTTGTCTTATCGTCTCACGACTCTCCGAGTCGTGAGTTGTCGCACGGATCTCCGAGTCGTGATATGTCGACTCGGGGAGTCGAGCGACGGCCAATCCCTTTTCTGACAAAGTCTATGACACTGATTAAGTTTCGAGGCACGAAGAAGTATCAAACGTGTACGATACTACCTGTGGGATTATTGTTGATGAGTATGATTGTTACTTTGAATCTGCCCCTGATCCAAGCCCAGACTATCGCATGGGGCAATACGACTGGAAGTCCTAATCCATGGTTCGATGAAGGGGCTAACTGGGTAGGCGGCTCCCCGCCGAGCGGGACGCAGCGAGCAAGCTTCAATTCGGCAGGAAACTATGAGGTTTGGTGGGATAGCTTGACGCCAACGGTCACTCCCTCGGTCGGACGATTGCTGTTGTTCGACGGTCAAGTGGCCTTTATCAATCAGGATGCAACGACTCAACACCAGTTGATAATCAATGGCATTGATGGCGAGGGAGTTGCGTTTTGGGTCAATAGTTCAAGCGTCACAATTCGGGGGCTGCATTTTGAAGCCCCGGGGCTGGGAGGAAGAGTCAGTAGAGAAGGCAACCTGCTGGTGGACGGTTCTCATCCAGTAGGTAGTCGGTTGAGTTTTACGTCAAGCTCTCCTTTTGCTGGTCAGTTCACGGCCAGCGGTAACGTCATGGTCAGTGCGGGCGGGGAACTGGCCAGCCGATTGGGATTGGTCGGTGACTCGTTCACACCCGGACATAACAGTGTCACCACAATCGACGGATCGGGATCTATTTGGTCAATG
>JBGTHU010000835.1:0-7622 GCA_041745975.1 Mariniblastus sp. | reverse complement strand
GTTTCCAACTCGGAAGACAAATGATCTTATGCAGTTCGCGAAGAATCAATTCATCGATTTCCATCGAATCGAAGGGCTCGATTTGATCTTCGTACTGATGCGAATCCCCCAATACCACGCGGCCATGATTGTCTTGCGACGCCATCACGTGAATTCCCAACTGATCGAGCTCGGGAGTTTCAGCGGCAATTCGATCGACCAGTTCCTGCAGACTTTGGCAACAGCGGAAATTGTCATAGTGCCGCAGCGTCAATCCACTGGCAATGTGAGCACCCAACTTCCATGGCTGAGGTTGTGATACCGTGCTCAACATCTGCAGTTTGCAACGTCGCATTGGAAATTTGGCCAACTCAGCTGGATACAGCGTCTCCAAATCATGACCCGAGCAAACAATAATTCGATCAAAATCAAACGATCGATTGTCGGATGTTTTCAGGCGTCCCGTTTCCACTTCAATCACCGACGTCTCGAAGCAAAAACTGACGTTGTAACGCTGGGTCAGCCAATCGGGCAGTTTTCGAATCGTCTCAGTAGGGTTGACGCAGATTTCCAAATCGCAATCCAAAGCCCCCATCAATCCGTGTGGATTGATCGCTGGCGAACGTTGAATTGCTTGCTGAGGACTGAGCAATTTGAGGTGTGGCCCGATTTCCGAAGTGCGTTTGAGTTCGTAGAATTCTTGCAACACCGCCCATTCGTCGGCGCGATGAGCCAAGTGGAGCGATCCATAGGGATTGGCCCAAATTCCCGATTCCTGTGTAAGTTGCATCCACCGCTGGCGAGAGAGCAGTGCCACACTCAAGTTCGAGGTTGGCTGACCGATCGGCCATACCATTCCGAAATTTCGAATCGACGCACCACTGGCAACCCGAGTCCGTTCGAAGACGGTCACCCGATGCCCTCGTTGGGCGGCGGACCAAGCGTGAGCCAATCCGGCGATCCCCGCTCCCACGATACCAATATTTTCTTGCACTGGATGCTTTCACTACTTGATAAACAATTTGATTTCAGCTGGGTTGCCGATCGCAGATCCCGAATTCTCTGATTCTACGCCATGGCAACACCCTCTTCAAACGGTGACACGATGAAAAATTCTTCACGATCAAGTGGTTTTCCCCGCCGGCGACACAGCGTCGACCGTTACGTTTTCTTGCCACGGAATAGCGACGATGCCACTGAATTGCTATAATTCCGCTATTCAATCGTGAATGCCGTTGGTGTTAAACCGAGAGCCTCACAAGCCTGGTCCGCGGAATTGCCGGAAAAAAATAAATCACCCACGATGCAACAGGATTGCTGAAAAACATTCTCACAAAATCATGCCTTCGATTCCCCCGTCCGAAATTCCATCCGTCATGCCAAACGAATCTCCCATCGATCTCTCGTCGATTCCCTATCGAGTCGGCATCGGGCACGACACTCATCGATTAGAGCCGGGTAATTCATTGAGATTGGGTGGGGTCGAAATTCCGTTTGAATATTCGATGGTCGGTCACAGTGATGCGGATGTGCTGTTACATGCCGTCACGGATGCCCTGTTGGGCACTGCGGCCTTGGGTGACATTGGCGATTTGTATCCCGACCACGATCCCGCTAACAAAGGGATTGATTCGGCGATTATGCTGCAAGCGGCAGCCACGAAACTTCGACAGCACGGTTTGCAGATTGTCAATTTGGACTGTATCGTCTTTGCACAAAAGCCGAAACTTTCCGATTACAAAGCTTCAATCGCAGCACGAATTGCTGAAATTTTGGAACTTGATCCACGGCAAGTGGGTATCAAAGCCAAAACCGGAGAAGGGATCGGTGATGTGGGCCAGTTGCGTTGTATTCAGGCGCAATGCGTGGCATTGATCGCTCGGGTTAATTGAACAACAGGAGCAAAACTTAATGCGGATTCTTGGTATTGACCCAGGTATCAATCTCTGCGGTTACGGGATTTTGGAAGTCAATCCAGTCAGTGATCAAGTCGTAGTGATTGAAGCCGGTGTGATTCGAGTGCCGCGCTCGAGCTGTATCGAAAAACGACTGCTCAATTTACATCGTGATTTGGAAGAAATTTTTAAAACCTTGCAGCCCGATTGCGTTGGTCTGGAGCAACTCTATAGCCATACCCAACGAGTTCAAACGGCGATCATCATGGGTCATGCGCGGGGAGTAATTTGTCTGGCCGCAGCCCAAAACGATGTTCCAATCCATCACTTTGCTGCCACCAGTATCAAAAAGACACTGACCGGAAACGGCCGCGCCCCCAAGGGGCAAGTGCAATTGTCCGTTGCCCGGCATTTGGGTCTGACCGAAATCCCTGATCCTCCGGATATTGCCGATGCGTTGGCCATCGCGCTTTGTCATTATTACCTGAATCTGCGCAACCAAATGTGAATGCCAAGACAAAAAATGCAAACCTGCTAAAAACTGACAGTCTGTTAAGCCGACGGATTAGTCGGTTCGCCGATTCTCACCCTTGTAGAGTTGGGCAAAACCGCTACCATGAAACGATCACGTCTTGTTTGAAAACGACAACTGTTACCGGTTTGTTTCTGGAGTAGTCCCCAATGTGTATTTCAACTTCGTTTTTTCAGATAAAAAAAATCCGGCTTCAACTTGGTTTGTGGTCATTGATAGGTTTGCTGGTGATCGGCAGCATCGCCTGCGAGCAACAACCTGGATGGGCTCAAGCACTTCCGGACAACTTCATTGCTCAGAACTACACCAAGCAAATGGTGCAAATTCCGATGCGGGATGGAGTCAAGTTGCATACAACGATTTACGCACCGCGTGATCGATCGCAAAATTATCCGTTTTTGATGAAGCGGACTCCTTACAGCACTCAGCCATACGCGGCCGATCGGTACGCCAATCGTATCGGGCCTTCGGAGCTGATGGAACAGGAAAAATACATTTTTGTCCATCAAGATGTGCGTGGGCGTTGGATGTCCGAGGGGGATTACGACAATATGCGACCGCACATCGAGGGCGACGATGAGATTGATGAGAGTTCCGATACTTACGATACGATCGAATGGTTGCTAAAAAACGTTCCCAACAACAATGGTAAGGCTGGCATTTGGGGAATTTCCTATCCCGGATTTTATTCCGCCGCGGCGTTGCCCGAGCACCATCCGGCGTTGGCCGCCGCTTCACCGCAAGCTCCGATCGCCGATTTCTTTTTCGATGACTTTCATCATCACGGAGCGTTCCTTCAATCGTACTTCATTGCCACGGCAACCTTTGGCTATCAACACGATGGTCCCACTCCTCGGCAATGGTATCAGTCGATCCGGCCCAGCAATCCCGATGGCTGGTCATTCCACATGAATCTGGGGCCGATGGGTCAAGCGGGTCGAATGTATGGCCCTGATAATTTTTTCTGGAATCAATTGGTCGAACATCCCAACTATGATGAGTTTTGGCAACGACGGTCGATCATTCCCCATCTAAAAAATGTAAACACGGCGGTGATGACTGTGGGCGGGCTGTTCGACGCGGAAGATTTATACGGGCCCTTTAATATTTACCGAGCGTTGGAAGAGAACAACCCAGAGATGTTTAATATCATCGTTATGGGGCCTTGGAGCCATGGCGATTGGGCATCGGTGCGGGGGCCGAATCAGGTTGTGGGAAAGGTTTCCTTCGGGCCAAATTTATCAAAATTCTATCAAGAAAAAATTGAGGCTCCGTTCTTCCGTCACTTTCTTAAAGGGGAGGGGAATCGTCCTCAATTCGAAGCGTTGATGTTCGATACGGGTGCTAAGAAATGGCGAGCCTTTTCGGCCTGGCCCCCTCAAGCGGCGGAATCAATGAAATTCTTCTTTCGTTCCGATCAAAATCTGTCGGTTGAGCCACCCGCCGCCGGAGAAGCGAATTTCAGCGAATTTGTCAGCGATCCGGCAGACCCGGTGCCTTACCGTAAACGAGAAGATATTCGTTTACAATTCACCCCCCGTCAATATATGTCGGATGACCAACGCTTTGCCGCAGAGCGACCCGATGTGCTGGTCTTTCAAACTGAGCCGCTGACTGAAGACTTCACGTTGACAGGAGAGGTGATGGCGAATTTGTCCGTTTCGACTTCGGCCTCGGATGCGGACTGGATCGTTAAATTGATCGATGTTTTTCCAGATGACCATCCGTTTGTGGAAGGCTCCGAACCTGGTCTGGATTTCGGTGGGTTCCAACTAATGGTCCGCAGTGAAGTGATGCGCGGCCGTTTTCGCAATAGCTATGAGCTACCTGAACCGTTCATCTCAAATGAAGTCGCGGTGGTTCGTTTGCCGCTCCAAGGGATTTGTCACACCTTCAAAAAAGGCCATCGGGTGATGGTGCAGGTGCAAAGCTCTTGGTTCCCTCTAATTGATCGCAATCCCCAACGGTATGTTGACAACATTTTCAAAGCAACGGCCGAAGACTTGACCTCGGCGGTACATCGAGTCTACCATCAAGACCCACATCGCAGCTGGATTGAAGTAAAGCGTTTTCGCACATCCGGTGATGATGAGTGAAATCGGTAAGATACTGATCACCGGAGGCACGGGCTCGTTTGGCCGTTCCTTCGTCGAACGCTTGTATCAAATGCAGCCGGAACCGCGGCGGGTCGTGATCTACTCGCGAGATGAACTCAAGCAATACCAAATGCAACAGGATCTGGGGGCACGGCACGGTTCCTCGATTCGGTTTTTTATCGGCGATGTGCGGGATCGCGACCGACTTAAACGGGCCATGGAGGGGATTCAGACGGTGGTTCATGCGGCGGCGTTGAAGCAAGTCCCAGCCGCCGAATACAATCCCTTCGAGGCCATTCGCACCAACGTGTTGGGTGCTGAAAACGTAATCGAAGCAGCATTGGAAACCGGTGTCCAGCGAGTTGTGGCCTTGAGCACGGACAAGGCCGCCGCGCCCGTCAATTTGTACGGAGCCACCAAACTGTGTGCCGACAAACTGTTCATCGCAGCCAACAACATGCGTGGCAACCGCAATATTCGGTTTTCAGTAGTTCGCTACGGCAATGTCATGGGCAGCCGCGGCAGTGTGATCCCGCTGTTTTTAAGTCAACGCAACCGGGGTGTATTGACCGTGACCGACCGCCGCATGACACGTTTCAATATTACGCTCGATGCGGGGATTGGATTGGTGCTGCACGCGATCGATCACGCCCTGGGAGGGGAAATTTTTATCCCGCGGATTCCCTCTTATCAAATCATGGACGTTGCCGAAGCCATCGCTCCGGGCTGCCAAGTCAATGAGATCGGCATTCGTCCCGGCGAGAAACTGCACGAAGAAATGATCACGCTCAGCGACAGTCCACAAACAATCGCCAACGACCGTTTCTATGTGATTGTGCCCTGGTTGGCCGGACACGATTTTGCCGCGCTAATGGAGCAATACCAGCAACACCATGCAGCCCAACAAGTTAGCGACGGGTTCAGTTACTGTTCAGATCAAAATCCTGATCGCTTGTCGGTCGCTGCCATTCGGTCGCTGATTCGTTCCCATGTCGACCCCAGTTTTGTGGCTGGACCTCATTAAATTCATTTCATTGGGAATTTTGTTAAAACAATTCTTAAGCAACGCAAGTATATTTTGGCAAGATTGGTCGGTTAGAGACGAATCTTTTGTTGTTTCCTCGGAAATTTTTGTTGTTTCCCCGAAGATGAAACGGAAATCGTTCAAGGGTAGCCGCGAACTTCGTCTTTTTGCTAATGTTTCAAAGCGACACCTTTTCGTATACGGTTACCGAATAATATAGGAAAAAAAATATGCGTTTGTTGATTCAAATCACTGAAATTAATTTAATCGCACTCTCTTGCGCTGTGGCACTGGGTGGTTCGTTTTTGTCAACCAGCACGGCCTCTGCCGAGCCGGGCGCGGCGTTTCAAGATGTTGATCAATCAGCCCAAGTCGATGGTGCTGATGGTGCTGATGGAGCCGATGGCGTCGATGAAGATTATTTTGATCTTCAGGTGCAGTTGGATTCTTTCCATTCTGTATGGCAAACCATTGCAGATTCTCACTGGGATGAAAAACTGATTCAAGCAAAATGGGTGCCACTTAAAGGACCTTATCTCAATCGGATCGAGCAAGCCAAGAGTCAGGACGAAGTGCGAAAAATACTGCGGCAGATGATCGCGGAACTGAAACTCTCTCCTTATTCGATCATCGATTCATCAGCCTATAAGTCGATCAAAGGAAGTGAAGAGTCGGGGGACGGCACCGCGGGAATGGAATTCCGTTCGACCGACGACGGGGTCGTGGTTTCTCAAGTTCGGCCACAATCTCCCGCGGCACAAGCCGGGGTTGAGCCAGGTTGGATTTTGAAAAAAATCGGCAAGCAAGACTTGGACGAATTGGCTGCCAAGATCGAAGAAGCGGCTCGAGGGCCGATTCGATTCGAAACTATGGTTGGTCTTACGCTTGCGGAGTTGGCCAGTGGCACGAAAGGTATGCCTCGAAAGTTCCTGTTCGTCGACCGCGATGACAACGAACGAGAGCTAGAATTGGATTTTGCTGAAAACCCCGGTGACGTGGTGAAGTTTGGCAATTTGCCAGCGATGAAAATCGAGTCAATTGCTAAAACGCTACCTGGTGGAATAGGCTACTATTGGTTCAATGCTTTTTTTAATCCTGTCAAATTGATGCCCGAATTTCGACAAGTAATTCGAGATCCGAATCACAGCAACGGAATGATCATTGATTTGCGAGGCAACATTGGTGGCATTGGAGGTATGACCATGGGGATGGCCTCCGAGTTCTCTAACCAACAAACTGCCTTGGGTGTTATGAATATGAGAGGAACCGAACTCAAGTTTTTTGTTAATGCCAATATTGATCCGGTTACTTCGCCCTTGGCGGTGTTGGTCGATGAGTGCTCTATTTCCTCTGCCGAGATTCTCTCTGGTGGGTTGCAAGATCTTAAATTGGCTCGTGTTTTTGGCAATCGCACTGCAGGGTTGGCACTCCCTTCGGTAATCACTAAATTGCCCAACGGTGATGGTTTTCAGTATGCGATGGCGAACTATTTGTCCGCGTCGGGCAAGTCATTGGAATTGGACGGGGTCATGCCTGACGAGTTGATCCCGTTGACACGGACGGCGCTGTTGGCTGATCCGGATCCGGTGCTCACGCGAGCGATGCAATGGATTCAACAACAGAATGAAAATCAATCTGCTTCAAACTAGAATTTTCAGGGGGTTGATTTAAAGCCAAACCCTTGCTGCGGAACGTAATTTTTTCAGGGCTTTGTCATGGCCCTCAATCACTAAATTTTTAATTCGGAGTCCAATATGAGAAATATGATCCAGAAAATTTCGATCTCCTTATCGATGGGAGTCGCCTGTCTCGTTTCAAGTCAATGTTTGGCACAGACCGCAACCGAAGCTGCTCCACCATTGGCCACTACGGCAGAACAGGTATTGGAACGGTATGTCGAAGTCACCGGTGGTGCTGAAAAATATCGGCAAATTAAAGGGATACGCCAAGAGGCAGAGATGAATTTTGAAGCGGCTGGAATCAACGGAAAAATGACCATGGCCTACAGTAGCGATGGCAATATGATCGTCGAAGTTGATCTGGGGGGAATCGCCAATGAAAAGTCGGGAATCAGCGATGATACAGGTTGGTCAATG
>JBGTHU010000834.1:0-3479 GCA_041745975.1 Mariniblastus sp. | reverse complement strand
CACAATTCATATCCCAACGTCACCTGACGCAGCATCACCCAGCCATTAGCCCGCATCCCCTGTCTAAGCTGAACAGGTTCAGGCCAGTCATCGGGGGATTCGGGGCGGATCTGGATTCGAAAACTGCCCGTACCGTCGTCGGAGTCATCGATCGCCACGACTTTTCCACCAAAGGTTCCCACCGCCACCGAGGGCCAGCCCGCGAACTGAACGGCAGGCCAACCCTCGAATTGCAGTCGCGCATCATCATTTATCTCGATCAAGTTCACATCCAAACCATTGACTAACAGTTCCACGGCCAAATTTCTGGTTTCAGGCACAATAGTAAAAAGTGGATCGCCCGCTGAAACCGTTTGCCCAGCTTCAAAAATAGGTAGTCGAAAAATCGTCCCGTCACGGGGGGCTGTGATGGTGTTCCTGACCAACTCGGATTTCTTAATCTCCAGGTCCCCGATTTCTTTTTGAACTGAAGCCGCCTCGCTGACGGCGCTTTGCAAGGAGGCGCGGGCAGTGTCAATACGTGCTTGGCCCTCACTTCGACGCTGTTCCAATTCCTGCCTTTTCGCTTCGACATCGCGACGCGCGGCTTCCACTTCCGCCTCCGCGGATTCCAACTGAGCCTGAGCGACTTTCAATTCTCTTTCTTGGATTTCGACATCCCGCATTGGGCGACCACCTGTTTTTTGCAGCGATTGAAGACGAGCAAAATTTTGCTCTGCCTGACGAAGTGTGGCTTTGAAGCCATCTACCAATTTCTCTCTCGCCTCAAGTTTACTTAACGCTGATTCAATCATCTCTTGAGCCGCGTTGACGGCAAAATCCCGCACATCAGTAAATGCTTTAATGTTGTCTTCCTGGACTTTTTGAATCGACTCAATCGCTGTCAACTTCGCTTCCAGTTGTCGAATCTGGCTATCGATCTGAAGCGCCAAGTTGCTGGCAATCGGTTGTAACTCGACAATAAAATCATCTTTTTTAACATAGTCGCCCTCTCGCAACTCGGGAGCAATGCGTTTGACAACTCCTGTAATAGGTGAGTTGATGGTTTGTGGCCGCTCTTGGGGAACGTAGGCGATTACACGTCCCGTGCCACGTGAGGTTTGTTGCCAGGGAACGAAAATCAGTGCGATCATTGCCCCAAACAAGCCCAGGCCAACCAGTTTTGAAAGAAATCGAATCTTGCGACTCGATTTAACAAGGCTCATCGCTGGTATGACCGTGATTTTGTTCGCGTTAGTAGGATTGTGCAGCATATGATAATATCGCCTATTCTTGGGGTTATCAAAAACCAGGTCGTGCTAATTCGTCTATTCTGCGAAAGCGTCAAACTTTCTCAGGATTACCCAAGCCGATCAAATCGACTCGCTCTCGTGAATTTGCTAAATATTTAGCCAAATCGCTGCGTTGGGTCACGATCAGGATGGTCATTTGTTCATACAGACTCTCCAACTTATCCAGCAAGTCATCGCAATCCTTCGGAGCCAGGGTGTCAAGCGAGCAATCTAAAATTACCAAACGATGCTTGCCCACAAGCGCTCTGGCGATCATCAGTCGCATCGATTCAGCCCGAGTCAAGGGGAAACCGCCGGTCTCCAATTCCAATTGCAGGCCCGCCTCCAGGCGATGCAAGGTGGGTAGCAAACCCACGATATCGATCACCTCCCAAACATCCCGCAAACTGATTTGCGGCCGATTGAGATGAATATTTTCATCGAGCGTTCCTCGAAAAATCTGGATTTGCCGCGCCACGCCCACTTGCTCACGAATGGAGTCCAATCTGAATTCGCGAGCGTCGACCCCATTGTACCGCATCATTCCAGACGTTGGATGGCGAATTCCCATGCACACGTCAACAAGATAGCTGGCCGGATACTTTGGCGTGCCCTCAAAGACCGAGATGCGCCCCGCAGGAACGACGAAACTCAAGTCATCCAAAACCTTAAATCCCTCCACCTGCAGGCTCAGATGATCAAATTCAATCTCGATCGGTTTTTCACCATTCAGCTCCAATAATCGATCATGATGCTCCATTTGAAGATCGATTAACATTCCGACCTTGTCAACTGCGGCAGTCAGGTCGTAAAAATCTTCCATGTAACTACCCAGTTTGGCAAACGAGCGAACAATCAATAACACGATTAATTCGGCAGCTACTAACTGCCCCAAACTCAATTCACCGCTGATTACCAACCAACCGCCTAATCCCAATAACGAGGACGCAGCCAAGCAATAAATGATCAAGGAACAAATGATTTGCCTGAGTACGATACGGAAGTGACTCCGCCTGGCTTCCAAATATCCCATCGTTAAGTGGTCGGCTCGGCTGAGGGCAAATTCCCGTCCATCATTCAACTTAAATGCGGTTGAATTTCTCCCGATCTCCTGCAGCCAATTGAGAACTTGGTACTTATTTACCGATTCCATAATTGCCGTATTAATGGCACCTCGACCCATCACAAACAGAGTAAATGCGATCAGCGCCAACAGCACAATGTCATACCCAAGCAGGAATGGGTGGTAAAAGGCCAGTACCAACATGCCGACTGCCGTCTGCAAAATCAGAGCGAGTCCGTCCAATAAAAGCTTGGCGACAACTTTCTGAATTGTTACCACCTCCAAAAAACGATTGGTTAACTCAGCTGGGTTGTTGCGATCGAGTTGGTCTTGTTCCGCTCGCGGTATACGAAACGCCAAATCGTCGACCAATCTCACGAAAAGCCGCCGTTGGATGATCTCAGCCACGTAGGTTTGTAAGGCTGTCATGGCCGATGAAAATGCCAAGAAAACAAAAACAATCAGTGCCAACACAACAACCGGTTGGATATATTGACCAAAGGCGACCGTATTGACCAGAGCCTCGACCGCAATCGGAGTGGTCAGTGTCAGTAAGCCAACGACTATCGAAAAGATGGCAATTACCCAAAGATCGTTGGTTTCAGGCCGGAGTATTCCAATCAAACGTCGCACGGGTGGCATTGAATGATGTCCATGTCCATGTCCTGATCCATGTCCATGTCCTGATCCATGTCCCGATCCATGTCCGCCATGAGGGTCATGGGTGCCATGATCAATTGACGATGCCTCATGCATCAATACGGGATAACATACCAACCAAGATGTTAAATCCGTTGTCGCCATTAACCCCAGCGTTCCCAATAGGGATTTACTGGAGACCCAGACAGCACGCCGCTTAGGCGCATCGGAGACTTCAATTAAAAGACGCTTTCGATGCACTTTAGAAATCAGTACCCATCGCTCTTCCCCTTCCCCCGACTCAACAATCGTCGCAACCGCGATCCCTGATCGTACCAAACTAATGACTTGATCTAATGTCGATTCGATACGGCGAATGCGGAACTCTAACGCCTCGCCGCAAGAGGCGATCGTGTCCATCCAATCTTCATGTTGCTTTCGAGTCTCGTTCAAATGCGATTCAAATAACGATCGCTCAACTTTTTGCCGATCAATCAAATGGCCGG
>JBGTHU010000833.1:0-2504 GCA_041745975.1 Mariniblastus sp. | reverse complement strand
AGGTGGTGGCGGCCAGCGCGGTGGTCGGTAGAGGCATGTTGATTTTTGGCAAAAAAATTCTTAAGTAAACGAGAAATTTGCATTTGCCATTGAAATATTTTTTTGAACAACTATAACAAACGTCAAATTCACCGGCTCGCGCATCTAACACGAGAGGTGTTTTGATATAAGGAAATTCGGGCCGAATTCTATAACGCCTGCCAAACAATAGGAAGACAGATGAGAGACAACTTTTGGCACCTGAAAAACTTTGATTTATTTTCCCAGTTGTCCGTTGAAGACATCAATGAACTCGAGACACAGTCTCGTACAAAGACAATGAAGAGAGGTGAGCCGGTCTATTTGCCAGATCAACTCTCCGATGGAGTCTTGTTGGTTGTCAAGGGACGAGTGAAGATTTGTCATGCAACCCCAGACGGAAAACAATCAATTTTAGGGTTCGTGGATGCGGGGGAACTCTTTGGTGAGCTGGCAATCTTAGGCAATGAGCAAAGAGATGAATACGCTGAAACGACGGAAAAAACAACTTTGGTTTTGATTCCCAAGTTGGCGTTTCAGCGAATCATTCACCGCTATCCAGATATCGCATTGGGAGTTACCAAGATTATCGGCTGCCGCCGACAACGTATTCAACGCCGTTTACGCAATCTATTGTTCCGGTCCAATCGAGAACGGGTCATTCATCTTCTGTTGGAATTGGCTGAAAAGTACGCGGAACCGACTCCCGAGGGATATTTGTTGAATATTCGATTGTCTCATTTGGAAATGGCCAGCATCATTGGTAGCACGCGGGAGACGGTGACCGTAGTGCTGGGGCAGTTGCAACGAGACGGCTTCTTAACGATCGCTCGACGAAAGATTATCCTGAAGGATCTAAATCGCTTGGCAAAAGAAGTCGAAGAACCCGTTCCTACCTTGCCCCATCAGCGAATCAAAGCAAATCCAATCTCGCCGCTGGCTCGCTTAAATTCGGTGCATTGAGTTGAAATGACTCTTGCTCCAAACTGAGACCAGACAACAAATGTGATTCAATTTCGCAACAGGTCAGTTTTTTGACCTGTTGCGTTTTTTTGCATTGGCTCATCGAATCGGCTCATCGAATTGGGTCATCGAATTGGGTCATTCGCTGGCCCTCGTTCGACCTCTTGAATGTAGTCGTCAATCTCCCAATCGATTTTTTCAGACCAAGGCATAGCCGAAATCATTTAGGCGATTGCAGCACCAGCAACCAGGAAGGGTACAAAGTTGTTCGTTATGAAGGCGAAGAGCACGGCGGCGAAAGCAGCGCCTTCGACGGGGGCCAAGCGAGCAATTAATTTGGAAAGTGATATTTGCCTTGCACGCTTTCGCAGGAGATCATCCTTGGAAGAAGTATCATGGGGCTGGCTGATTTCTTCCCGCGACTTTTGGATACTGTTTGTCTGAATTATTTTTGGCAAGACCACCGAGACCGGGATCGCGCCGAGCAAGATTAGCAGTGGGACACCGACTACGGGGTTCTTAAAATCCCAAACAGCATTTCCCTGGAACAGCAACCATGCCAATATTATCACCAAGAAGAAAAAACAGCCTCCAATAAGGCCTGCTCCGATTACCCAATGGTTTAGGTTGGGATTTCCCGAAATATTAGTGGAAGTGAAATCTTGCTTCATTGGTTGCTCCTGAGTGCTCCTGAGTGCTCCTGAGTTAAGGGGGTAAAAGTTAGGAGTTAAATCAACCTGCTTTTTGCCTTCTCATGCAGCAGACTTTATATTTTTTTCCGCTACCGCAGGGGCAGGGGTCGTTTCGTCCAACCTTCACTTCCCGGTTGCGAATGGTTTCAGCTCGTTGCTCACCACCGGAATTCTCGATCGCGTCTTGCTGTTGTTGAGACATCTCTGATTCAGGCGGCTGATGATAAATTTGTTCTTGTCGGGCACTGGTTTCGGTCAATGTGTGGCTGACGAATTGTTCATTGAGTTGTTCGACGCGGAAAACCAAGTCAACCACTCGTTCTCCAATAGAATCCCACAGACCTTCAAACAGTTTCATGCCTTCCCGTTTGTATTCGACTTTGGGGTCCAATTGGGCCATCCCCCGTTGACCGACGGCGCTGCGCAAATAGTCCATCGCCAATAAGTGATCTTTCCAGCCGGTATCGACGATTTCCAGCAGTACAATGCGTTCCATGCGGCGAAATTCTGGGTGGAAGTGATCTTCCAGGATCGCCTCTAATCGCTGCTCCAGTTCGTCTCGCTGCAAGTCTTGCAATTCATTGAGTTGGATCTCAGTATCAATCTCTTGCTTGAACCAATCGGCCAAGGTATTGACGGCTCCGTTGGCGTGTCGAAGGGGAATTCCTCCTTGACCAGACAACTGATTGATTTTTGATTGCAGAATTTTAAGTTTTTCGCTGGCTTGAGCCTGGGCTTTGACACTTTTTTCCAGCAGCATTTCGCGAATTTCATTTCGCTGTTTATTTTTGAGTTGTTCGAGCGTAATTTCTTGATTGAAGCGGCGCGAGG
>JBGTHU010000832.1:0-1555 GCA_041745975.1 Mariniblastus sp. | reverse complement strand
TTGAGTCATCGATAATTCGCCGCACTTCCGCATCGATTCTTTCGGCGGTCGCTTCGCTGAAGCGTTTTCCGTTAAGCGTCGTGGCGCTGCCGCTGAGGAAGGCACTGCTTCTTTCTTCTTTTAAATTCACGCGTCCCAAACTACTCATGCCATACTGCATCACCATAGCTCGAGCGATATCGGTCGCTCGTTCCAAGTCGTTGGAAGCACCGGTGGAGATGTCTTCGTAAATTAATTCTTCGGTGATGGTACCGGCCAACAGGATCTGCAATTGGCTCTCCAATTCGCTTTGGGTCATCAGATACCGATCATCGGTAGGACGTTGCATTGTGTAACCCAAGGCAGCGATTCCTCGAGGGATAATCGAGACTTTGTGTACCGGATCGGTGTTGGGCAACGAGTAGGCGACCAGGGCATGACCGGCTTCGTGATAAGCGACCCGCTGTTTTTCGTCAGCGTTCATCACTCGCTGTTTCTTTTCCAGACCAGCGGTCACCCGTTCCACGCTTTCGTCGAAATTTTCCATCTTGACGGTCTTTTGCTCTTTACGAGCGGCCATCAAAGCGGCTTCATTTACCAAATTCGCCAGTTCGGCTCCTGCGAATCCGGGACTGATGGCGGCGACGTGCGAGAGGTCGACGTCTTCATCCAATTTCAATTGTTTGACGTGGACTTTGAGGATCGCCTCGCGGCCCTTGACATCAGGCCGGTCAACCAACACGGTGCGATCAAACCTGCCGGGACGGAGCAAGGCTTGATCCAATGTTTCAGGCCGGTTGGTGGCGGCAATCACGATGACTCCACTGTTGGTGGAGAATCCATCCATCTCGACCAGTAACGCATTCAAAGTCTGTTCGCGTTCATCATGGCCACCGACGGAATTGCCGCTGCGCGTTTTCCCCAAAGCGTCCAGTTCGTCAATAAAAATAATACAGGGTGCCTTGGCTTCGGCTTGCTGGAACATGTCGCGCACACGAGCGGCTCCGACACCGACAAACATTTCCACGAAATCGCTGCCGGAGAGACTAAAGAAAGGGACTCCTGCCTCTCCCGCGATCGCTCTGGCCAACAGAGTCTTGCCCGTTCCCGGTGGGCCGACCAGCAAAACACCGCACGGAATCTTGCCCCCCAAATTTTGGTATTTTTCGGGTTTTTGCAAAAAGTCGACGATTTCTTTGACTTCTTCGACGGCTTCGTCGATCCCTGCCACGTCGCTGAACATCACTCCCAATTCTTCTTCAGCCAGCAAACGTCCGCGACTGCGACCGAACTGCATTGGCCCAGAGGCCCCACTCATGCGGCGGAGTAAGAAGTAAAAAAAACCGATCAATAAGATCGAAGTGATCAGGAAAAAGCCGTATTGGTCCCAAAATGAAGGTTGAGCGAAACTGTATCGAATGCGCCGCGCATCCAATTGTGAACGCAGCATTTCGTTACTGGAATCGGAAGCGTCCTTGTTGACCGTAAATCGAATCGGCTTGGGATCTTCCGATTTCCCCGACTCCGCGATAATTCGGTGGTAAACCATGCCGCTGAGAACTTGATCGCGAATCAC
>JBGTHU010000831.1:0-5491 GCA_041745975.1 Mariniblastus sp. | reverse complement strand
ACCGTCGCAAATCGATTCCACTGTCGCTTAGTTGAACTTGATGCGGAGTTGCATTGCGGACGCTTCGTCGGCCTGGAGGGCTTAGGTGGCCTTTTCGGGTACGGGTGCTGGCAGCGGTTTTCGCAGGCTGGCAACTCGAGTCGCCCAAATAAAAACGGCCAATCCGCTCCAAACCAAGATAAAACCAATCAAACGCGATTTATCAAAGGGTTCTCCCAACAGATAAATCCCCGATAGAAATTGTAACGTGGGCCCAATAAATTGTAACAACCCGACGGTGGAAAGTGGAATATGCCGTAACGCCGTTCCATACAACGCCAACGGGGCGACGGTCATTAAACCACTCATTACCAACAACCCCCAAGTCGACCAAGAATAACCAGGGATCGTAACCTCGGCAGTGATGACGCCCCAGTTCAAGAACAACAATACCCCCAGCGAAGGAATCAGCAGTCCTGCGGTTTCGATGAACAAGCTGGAAATTGCGTTAATCGACAACGTTTTTTTGACTAAACCGTAGGTGCCAAAGATTCCCGCCATCAGCAGACTGACCCAGGGAAAACCGGTGCTAAAACTGGTGAGGTGCAAGACTCCCAACGCCGACAACAAAACGGCAATTTTTTGCCCCCGACTCAACCGTTCTCCCAAGATAAAAACACCCATCAGCACGTTGACCTGGGGGCAAATATAATATCCCAGGCTCGCCTCGAGCGCTCGACCGGACGTCACTGCCCAGACAAAAATAAACCAGTTGAAACCAATCAACACCGTCGCCAGCGTCACCGACAGTAAAAGACGTCGATTGCCAAAGACGGACAGAAGTTCCCGGATTGGTTGGCGGTTGGCCCCAGGCCAGAGCCAGTAATAGGCCATCCAAATCGAGACAAAACCGAATCCCCAGATCGCTCGATGCGCGACCAATTGAAACGGGTCGATCGATTTAAGAAAGCTGTAAAAAAACGGAAACGCACCCCACACCAGTTGAGCGGCAATCGCACAAAAAAACCCCCAACCCGGATTGATCGTCAGCTGGTTGGATGATCCATTTAAAATGGTAGGCGCACCAGAGGCATCGAGGGTGTCAGCAGGAATATCATGCAGGCTTGACCGGGTAGATTCGACGGTTGACTTGTTCAAGGAGTCGTTTGTCGTCTCTGCAGTATTGAGTTCGTTTGTTTTCAAATTAATCCTTTGACCGATGCCCAGTTGACTACACCTTGCAGCCAGAGTCGAAAATCTCTTTCGACGCAGCGGACGATCTGTTTTACAGCTATCTGTTTGAGGAATGGTGAATAAGAATCAAAACCAAGTGTCCGCTAAGTATCATCGATTTAGACAAATAATAAAGGCCAAATCATTGAAGCGATTAGGAGTCTAACTCTGGCAAATTCCTCGATTTATTTTTTGCTTCCCTTTTTGCTTTGCGACATTTATTACACAAACGAGCCGCTCGAAAGACAAAATATATCATCAGTGGGATGGTCACGATCCCTGGGAGCCCGCAACCGACGACGGTAACCAAAAGCAGGCTCACCCCGACAGCTTCGCTTTTTTCACGTTTTTCTCTGCAGAAAGCACAAAGTTCATTACTTGACTGTTTTGAACGCTTTGATTTCATCGATCTCTCTGCAGGTTAGGGAGGGGCTGTGAATTGAACGGATGAACAGAAACGCGACTCACTTGGTCGGAAAAACCATACCCATATTATCTCGCCTTGGAGCTGAAATCCCCGCGTTTCCAAGCAGAAAGTTAAGAAACCATCAATTAAAGACCTTAATCGAACTCCATTCTACGAAGTCATGTTAATCTGAAAAACCTACTCGGTGAAGTCTTAATCCGATTGCAAATATCCTAAAAATCTCGGCTGTAGGGATAGATGCAACCAAAAAACAGTTGCAAACAGTGTGCGTTTGGGCTACCATTAATCGTCAAGCAACTGTTTGGAGAAGTGACATTCGATTTTTTGTCATTGTGGATTTGGGCTGTTCCGGCAGACATTTCGATGCGTAATGGTCAGCATTTTCGTATCCCTTTCCATATCTCAGATTGAAGTGCACTCAATGAAAGAACTAGATTGGTGTTAAATTTCCGAAACCCTTCATGTCTCACTCGCATGTGCGTGGGCCTTTATCTGGCCTGCGTTGCACCGGGGACGGCTTGGGTTCACCAATGGATGCCCCACGTTGGGTGTACGTTCGATCTTCAATCTGCGGGAAAGGTTCACTCTCATGGAGCCACATGTTGTCATTCCTCGATTGGAGTTCGGGCAACGTGTGATGACTTTCACGCGGATAGCAGAAATCAAAAATCGACCATCACGAGTTCAGATTCCGATGCAAACATATGTCTTGGCACTTTGCTAAATTTGTCATCAAACCCTGGAATTTGTTTGATCTGCGAGTTGTTTTCAAAAGTTCCTATCACCGCTGTTCTATTTACCTCGATTGAAGCATCGCCACTCCAAACGATTTTGGTGGTTGGTTCGACGAGGGATTCTGAACGTCCCACTTTTTGTTTACGCAATCGCGGCCCGCCTACTCGTTACGCCATCGCTCTCTGTTTGCTTTTTTGCAAATAAATTGTCAATCTCAATCCTGGGCTGTCAGGCATCGTTAGAGTCATAATTTGGCTGGTCAATGTCTGAGCCTGTCTTGCTTAATGATCGAGATTAGACGTTGGTTATTGGGTTTTTTTCTAAATTTGGGTAATGCAATCAAAGTCGTCGGTTGTCAAGATTGACGATTAGGAGTGAAACGGATGTTAACTTTTAGGGTGAAAATACGATCTCACAGGTCGTTAAATCGAGCCAGATTGAACTCGGAGGCGCGCGGCATTGGCCGAAAGGCGTTCACCTTGGTGGAATTGTTGGTGGTGATTGCCATCGTTGGGATTTTGATCGGGATGTTGTTGCCTGCCGTACAACGAGTTCGGGAAGCGGCTCGTCGCGTTCAATGCGCCAACAATTTACGGCAAATCGCAATTGCGGTGATGAATCACGAATCGGCTCTGCAAGCCTATCCGGTGAATCAGATCGGATCCGGGCCGGATGTCAGCGCAGACAAAGTCGGTACGGGGTTTTACAGCTGGATCGTACCGATTCTGCCTTTTATGGAGCAGAACAACGTTTACGATTCGATGGATCTCTCCTTTAACATGGCCAGCAATATCGTACCGGGCGGAGTTCATTCGCCGATGGTTGTGCAAATCGAGGCTTCACATCCAAATGCATTAGCCGCCGGTTCCAGGATTTCAACTTTGAGTTGTCCATCCGATGTGATCGAACATGCCAACACTTTTGTTTTGGGAAGTGCCAACCCGGCTTCGGGAAGCTATGCGGCGAATCTCGGATGGCCCAAGTCGGTTACCGGATATCAAGGCGAACGCTCGCTTCCGGGGGAATTTAACGGAGTCATCCCAATCGTCCATCCCAACCCTTCGGCTTCTTTGCGGCCCCATTTGATTTGGCATCCACAAGGTCGCCAGTCTTCAGCACAGATTTTCGATGGAACGTCCAACACCTGCATGCTGGCGGAACGACTGGTACAACAAGGTCAATCGATCCCGGAGATTCGAAACTCCGATCCGAGATTGCAATCCCATCACGTGACCCGCAGCCCCAATACATTGGCCGAATTGGAACAGCGTTGTGGGCCGCCGACGCACACCGATGCCGAGTATTCCGCTTACGTTGGTCGAGCCTGGATTTTGGGTTGGCCGCCAGCGGGAAACATGTACGTGCATTTGAAAACTCCCAATACCAACAACGGACACTTTACCGGTTCGACTCAGTCCAGCGAACGGCAAGGTGACTTTATCGTCACTCCCAGCAGCCAGCATCGTGGCGGAGTGAATGTGGTTTACGCCGATGGTTCCACTCATTTCTTGGTTGATTCGGTTGACCTGGAAGTCTGGTGGGCGATCGGAAGTCGTGATCATGGAGAAGTCTCGGTGAACATCGACTGAAAGTTGTGTTTAGTTTTTTGTTTTATGTTATTTTCCAATCAAACACGGCCTCAAGTCCTCCTCGATGTTGAATGACGCGAGGATTAATGGGCATGAACCGTTTTTGATTTTTATTATCTTTTGGGAGACCCACAGCAATGTGTTTACGAAGTATTTTGAGTTTAGTCTTTATTTGTAGTATCTCTTGGGGAGGCTTGACTGCCCAAGCTCAACACGGAGGAGATCTTGAGTTTGATATCCATGATGGTCATATTGAAATTGAAAATGGGGAACCCAGTTTTCTGTTCGCCAGCCGAATGTTTGAAGGTGGCCTCGCTGTCGGTGGTCCATTCAATCGGCAGGGGGATGATCCCGGATTCGAAGCTCATAACGACTTACCCGATTATGCCAACGACATTATCGGTTTCAATTTGCATGCCGGCCACAACGGGCATTTTTTGCATTTTTTTGATGCCATTGCCGGGAGCTTGGCCAGCAGCCATTCGCACGAAATGGATATCAATTGGGGAGCCGGCAATTTAACTTTTGATGCCAGTACCGGCGGTTCTGGGTTGATTGGTCAAATTGCCCCGGATGGCGAGGCTCATTTCCATGTTGATTTTTGGCTCAATCCTAGCTTGGCACCCGGTGCGGAAAGTGATTTTGGGGCCTATGGCTTTTTGATGAGCCTGACTTCGGACAATACGGCAATTGAGGAGTCGGATCCGTTCTGGGTGATTTTGAATTACGGGATGAGCGAGAGTGCGTTTGAATCGGCAACGACGGCATTTACTGGGGTTCCTGAACCATCAGGGTTGCTGCTGTTGGTCGGACTGGGAATATTCCATCTCAATCGTCGTCGACGCTAAATCGCTGATTGGAAATGCAACCAATAAAAGTTGCACTAAGGATAGATATGCAAAAAGCCTCCGAAATTCTCGGGGGCTTTTTCATTTTTTGGTTGTCGGCAGATAAAAAGAAAAGACAACTCATCTATCCGTATATCAACAACTTAAGGGCCGATCACATCGCAACCCTGATCGGCCAACTCATCCAGCAGATCATAAAAGCCGTCTTCACTGATCTGAGTATGCGAGATATTCAAATAACGCAAATTGCTTAATTTCATCAGCGTCCCAATTTCAGTATCGGTGATCCCCGTCGACCCCAAGTGCAACCAAGTCAATTGCGGCATCTGCTGAAGACGGGCCACACTCGCATCAGAAATTTGCGTGTTGTCCAAATTTAGCCAAGTCACTTGATCCAATTTCACAATCGATTCCACAATCGTGTCCGTGGTGTTGGTCGACCACAAATTGAGCTGTTTCAGATTTTTCAACTCGCCGATATCAGTCGCCGCTGCGTCGGTAATCCCCGGCGATGTCGTCTCGCTTAAATCAAGCCGCTCCAGTTGAGGAAGACGGGGCAAAGCCGCAATCGCCCGATCCGAAATTTTGGTGTCTCTTAAATTCAAATTCGTAATCGAGGGAATACCGGCCAACACTTCCACTCCCGCGTCTCCTACCGAAGTGCGAAACAGCGATACCTC
>JBGTHU010000830.1:0-2703 GCA_041745975.1 Mariniblastus sp. | reverse complement strand
GCAGTGGTTGACATTGCACTTTACTTCAACCTGTTGAATTAGAAACCCATCGCATGGGGCATCGCTATGCAACGTAAATGTCCATCGCATGTAATGACGTTGTCCGCATTGGGCAGGATGCTCAGATCCAGAATTCGTAATAGTAATCGTCCCTTTCGGATCAACCCCCACTCCCACAAAATACCCCCTGAACAAACTCATTCCATCGACATATTCCAGCGGATCGGGGAAGAGGAACTCGGCGGAGTGGGGATCGTAGTATCTGGCGCGTAACAACGATCGGATGCGGTTTGTCGGAAACGAGTTGTTATTAGGTGGAGTTTTTCGATGTTGGGGCGCAGAATCAGCCACTGAAGTTCGTGGTTTCCTGGTTTGATTCAGTGCGACCATTTTTGAAATTTGACTCCCCGCGCGCGAGCGTTTTCCGGAGATGTTCTGATTTAGTGGCGTAGTGGCCCACAACGTCCATTTTATTGTAGCCCCAGCGGTCGGCTCGCCAATAGAGAAAAAGTAAATTTGGCAGTGATTTTATCAGGATTAGGCAATGATTTCAGAATGAGTTTCCGAAGTGATCTGCGTTAGCGCATGGATGGTATTGGCATGGATGGTATTAAACGTCCGAGCGGATCCCCATTTGCTGAATCGCTCATTAAGATTGATATTGTTGTTATTGCCAATATCAAAACGGGTAAAGTTAAACGTTTTGGTTTGAGTCAACTGAGCCGACTGAGCCGACTGAGTCAACTGAGTCAACTGAGTCAACTGAGTCGACTGGGCGAGTTTTCGTTTGCGTTTCTTTTTGCAAATGACGGATCGCCGGCCCGCTGCAAGTTGCGGCTCTCTCCCGTTAAACGCACACTGGAACCGGTCTTCAGAATCGTACCCGTCAGAATTCGCTCCCGCATTGGTCGTCACAAAATTCCAGGGAGTCATCGCTTCATTCACCCAGACCATTAGCTGCTGTAAAGTTGAATCGCCTCAATCCTCCCTTCGAACTTCCCTTCACCACGAATGTCAGATTGAAGTGAACGAAAAAGTTTGACAACCGTGCAATTTTTTACCGGCCGACAGGGGCTAATCCCGCAAGGCTTTAATCAGATCCAACAATCCATGTTGGGGCGAGGCGAATTTGTCGATTCCCTCCTCCATTAATGTCGTTTCCAAGTGATTCCAATCGACGATGCGATCAATTTCTTCAACCACGGCAGTAGGGGGTAATTGATGGACTCGACGATCAAAAATCACGTCTGCCTGAGCAATCTTTTGGTTGGTTCCCGGTGGATTGGTTTGAATATCGCTTCCCGCCAGGGCAGCCACATATTTCCAAGGCAAATCATTGTCTTTCTTGGTTCCGGTACTGGCAAAAACGATTTCTTGTTGTAGATCACAATTTTTGTCGGCCCAAAACTCCTGATTCATTTTCCAAATGCGTTGAGCGTTTAAGATGCCAACCAAACCTTGGGCATCTTCCGAAAGATCGGGGCAATGCTGTTCGGTATAAACATCGACTCGGGAGACAAAAATACTGTACACCGATTTAAATCGATTGAGTTCGGGGAGTCGTTGAGCCCCCCGCCAGATGGCATCGCGAGCGGATTGATATTGGCGGGGCGTGAAGATAAGAGTCACATTCAGAGGCACGCCGGCGGCGGATAAATCTTCCAGGGAAGCCAATCCAGCGGGTGTGGCGGGGACCTTGATCATCCGATTCTTGTGCCCTGCCGCCCACTGCTTGCCAGATTCCACATACCGCTTGACTCGATTGGCCAGCGGCAAGGCGCGGGCCGCATCTTCAATCAGGGGATCAAGCTCAAAACTGACGTAGCCGTCATTGGCCGATGCCCGTTCCCAAATCGGCAGAAACGAATCTTGAGCCTGTTTGACCAAGTGATCAGTGATTTTCCAGGCGATCTGTTCATCACCCATGTCTTGCTGCATGTACTGTTTCAGCAATCCATCAAAACGTCCCGTCTTGATCAATTCGGCGATGATGATCGGATTGGAGGTGGCCCCGGTGGCACCTTCCTTCTTGGCCTGAAGTATCAAATCCGGATCAATGCTATCAAGCCATAACTTGGTTCCCGATTGAGTTAAGGAATACAACGATTTGGACATTTTCTTACCTGCAATTACATCTTGAGGGGCTGTTAACGTTTCAAGTCGATGATCATACCACAATCATGTCGGCGATTGCAAACGAGTTGGCCAAATGCTCGGCCCTACCATTGGCCACATTGACCCATCGTTGGCCCATCATTGGCCGGTTGCCAAGTCAATCCCTGCAGTCGCAACGTGCGCCAGTTGTCTAATTTCGTCGGGCGTGATCACATAGGGTGGCATGATATAGACGACATTCCCCAAGGGGCGAATTAAACAGCCGTTCCGCAGCCCATGTTGGTAGACCGTCAAGCCTCGCCGTTGCTGCCAGGGATAAGCAACTCGATTGGATTTGTCGGCCACCATTTCCGCTGCCAATACCATTCCCGTTTGGCGGACTTCAGCCACGTGAGGGTGGTCTTTCAAGTGGGTGAACGCATCGGCCATGACGCTGGCCAATTCACGATTTGCCGAAATCGTCTGTTCCGATTCAAACATGGCTAACGTGGCATTGCCCAGAGCACAGGAGAGCGGATTACCGGTGTAGCTGTGCGAGTGCAAAAATGCCTTCAGCGTCGTATAGTCATCATAAAAAGCTTGGTAAAC
>JBGTHU010000829.1:0-9034 GCA_041745975.1 Mariniblastus sp. | reverse complement strand
TTGTGTTCGCTGTCCCACGGTTCGTCCATCCGATACATGTCATACAAATTATTTTGCTCGATAAACGGTAGAATTTTTACCCGCCAACTGACCGGATGTTTACCATTCCTTCCCGCCGGCCCAAAGCCGGAGGGAAATTTCATAAACGCCGACTCGTAATTGTGCATGGCCAACGCGATTTGCCGCACATTGTTCATCGATTGGGCCCGTCGAGCAGCCATCCTCGCTTGCTGCACCGCGGGCAGCAAAAGTCCAATCGCAACGGGAACGACCAAGGTCGGGTCCATGGCCGGTAATGTCTGTTGAGTCTCAATTTCGATCCCGCTGGGCATCCGTCGCACGGTTGAGATCGTGGGAGCCAGATGTTTGTGAATCGTGCGGGCAGGAGGAAGAAAGAGATTCTGAATCAGTGGTGCCACGGCATAACTCATGTCGGCTGGAAGCTCATCTGCCAATTGATGACGCATCGCGATCATCATTTGAACCATTGGATAAACCGATTCGAATGCTTTTTGGGTATCCATCCAGAAGATCGATCGCAAGCTGCCGGATGAATCATCACCTGCACCTGATGGTTTGGGAAGCCCGTCGGCAAACAAAGGGTTTGGGGTTTCGTTGATCAAGGAAACAATGGTCTGAGGAAACAAGCTGACCAGCAACTTGCCCTTGTGAATACAAACGCTGATTTCGAATGGAACGGGAGCATCCGGTACGACCAAGGTGGTAATGGTGGCCTCCCCTACACGGCGATTAATAAATCGAGGGGCATCCCGAAAACCACCTGAATCCTGAACAACAATATCATGCAGTCGGTAGAGGGCATTGGCAAACTTTTCAGCATCTTTCAATTCGGCTGACATCGCCAGTCCACTGAACCAGCCATCCCCAGCTGCATTGTGTACCGTCATAACCGGCCCAATTTGACCGACTAAGTCTCGGCGAATATCGACTTGGGTATTACGATTAATGGAGTCGAAGAAGTCAAGCAAATCTTCTGCCCAACGCGGATCGAGCGTTTCCATGTGCTGGAAAAAGAAATCAAACAGCTCACCCGCATCTACCGTCGTGGCAAAAGCGAACAATGCATCGGCTGGAACATGCGTCAAGTCGGTCACTTCCAAACCACGCCCCGAATCGAGCGCAAACAAGCCTCGCGGCTGACCATCAAAACTAAGGAACGTTCGATTGGTGGTCATGATGGTGTTGTAACCACCCGAATTCATGTAAGATTCGACATTGTCAAATCCCAACGAAGCAATCATGCCTTGCAAGTCCGGCGGAGCAAGCTCCATCAACTTGTTCCGCACCTGACCGATATTGACGTAACTGAAATTGCTACGGCGGTCCAGCGGCAGTTGTGCCATGAGTTTTTGAACGATGGGCGACACGGCTTCTGCTTGCATTCGTCGGATTGTCGAAGCGACCAGTTCGACTGACGTGCCAATCATTAAATAGCCACCGAAATGCCCGACTAAAACGTATTGTCCCTCCATGGCTTCCGACGTGAACCGATGGAATTCCATATCATCTATGGGCCCTGATTGGGCGGCCCCGATCAGGTTGCCAAACAGACTCATGAGGGATTGGACTACCTTGTCTGATTGATTTCCCGTTTTGTATAGAGAAATCGTTTCGAATTTCGTTACCTCACCTGCTTCGATTTCAAAATCTTTGAGGATAAACCCACCTGTTCCCTGCAATAGGATGGGCAATCCGACATCAATTAATTGCTGAGCATCTTTTTTAATATCTGCGGGAAGTTCTTCTGACGCACTCTGTGCTATTTTGAAGATCATCGCTTGACCCGCATCGATAAATTGGCGAACTGCGGGTTCGGATAGCAATTGGTCGGTTTGATTGGAACTGCCCTCCGGAATCGGTTGAGAGTAATCCCAGAAAGAAATCGCCATGCAGTCGTCCGGAATCGCTCGCAACAGTTGTTGGTCAAACTCGCTGGGAACTGCTGAAGCAACTGGAAGTGTCGCTTGACCGAGTAGGCAAGCTGAGTTCACCGTCCAACCGATGGCGGCAAATAGACAACAATAGAAAAATCGAATTTTATTGTTCACGATATTTGTTCTCCAATCGAGCATGAAATGGAAAATGGAAAATGGATACTTCAGTCAATCAAAATCGATGCCCGCATCGTCCGTTGGGTCTTGCACCGATCCCTTGTATTTTCTGATATCATAGTCGTCGGGTCAATCTCGGTACAGAAAAATTAAGTAACCGTTCATGAGAGTTGAGGCAGTTAAAAATATGGGTAGACGACCAACACAACCTCAATAGTTTGACAACCCGGCGTTGGCCTGGAAAACAGCAGAGAAAATATTCAGAAAATATGAGAGAGAGCTCCAATGCGACACAGAATCGGACTGGCAACGACTTGTCTTCACATCAGTGCTTTGTTATACGTGATCATTGGCTTTTTGTTGTTTTTTTTGATTGCGTCCCAGGACGAAACAGGCTTTGAACTTCCGGTTGCTATCTTTATGCTACTGTTTTGCCTGGTTCTGGCCATTGGGATCGAGTTTGTTGTGTACGGTCTGCGTCGTCGCAAATTTTGGGCATGGGTCGTCGGCTTGTGCATTTTTGGCATTTACTCGGCCTCGTTGTTTTTGCCGCTTGGTGCATTGGGACTGTGGGGATTGTTGGATAGTGGCTCCCAGGCAGAGTTCGGAGTGGGTAACGCCGGTCGCGGTGCGGAACCAAACGACGAATTGAATAACCAATCAGGCATTACCGAGACGGAAGAGTTCTCCGAAACCCGCCAAAACCCTTCGAAACGCGGCTGACGATTGGTGTTGGATGATATTGTCATAGCAGATATAATCGATCATGAGCGACAAGAATTGATATTTCTTGTCCTAGCCTGCCCGTAACTGGGTCGAAGCCTTGACATCAAGACGTTTCGAAATGGGTTTAATGAAAGCCAAAATTTGCTCGTAAAATCATGGATGAAGATAACACATTCTACTTGCGTCCTCGGCTCATTGGCGACCCTGTCAATGGTGATGGAGTTCGTGGCAGTCGGATCGATGTGGTTGTGCCCTTGTGGAACGAAGAGACACTTCTTGGGGAGTTACATGACCGCCTGATTGCGGCTTGCGAGCAAACGGATACTTGCTACCGAATTATTTATGTTGACGATGGAAGTCATGACACAACGGGAGCCCAACTAAGAAGATTGGCATCTAATAACCCAGCGGTCAGTGTCGTGTTTCTATCTCGAAATTTTGGCCAACCGCTGGCGATTGCCGCAGGTATGAAAGAAGCGGATGCGGATGCCGTCATTCTACTGGATGGTGACTTGCAAGATCCGCCCGAGCTGATTCCTCAGATGGTAGCTGCTTGGAGAGAGAGTGCTGCGTCGGTCGTGATTGCCAAGCGGACCGCCAGGGAGGAGTCAGGAATCGTGCGGCGGGTTTTATTTGGGGCGTTTCATCGTTTTTTTTCGGGCCTATCGGAAATCGATATCCCATCAAATACAGGAACATTTTGTTTGATGTCGCGTCGGGTTGTTGACGTGATAATGTCGCTTCCGGAATCGCATCGCTTTTTTCCGGGCCTGCGCACTTGGGCGGGATTTGAAACCACATTCGTGGAATACGCTCGGCCCGAAAGAGGCGGAGGCGAATCGCCTCGCCAAACGCTCAGTCGACTGATTCGGTACGCTGGAGATGCGGTGTTTGGATTTTCGGCTAAACCCGTCGTCTGGATTCTGTACGCTTGCATGACAGCGATGTTATTGACTGCCTGCGGACTGTTGGCCTCGATTGCTTTATCCGTCTTTGGTGCCAATGCCATAACGATTGGTTTTGGACTATTAATCACCGCAGTTTTTTTATGTCTGACCGTCCAACTTGCTGCCACGGCATTTGTCGCGGAGTTAATGCGACGCGTACACGAGCAATCAAAGCATAGGCCACTGTTCGTGGTTGCGGAACAATTAAATTGTCGGTCGGATTCGCGGGTGTCTCCCGCTGAAGCTCCCTCTACCGCTCCAGCTTCATCATCCTCGTTGTCCAGATGGGAAAAGTTAGCTTGAAACATAATGGACTTTCGTTCACTGATCCTTCAATCCAGTCGCTTGACTCAAGTTTCCTTCAAAGCTGGCAACTGAGTCTGGTTCTCGCGACATTGGTTTCGTTTGGTACCGGAGCCCTTTGTTGGTATTTGCATGCTTGGTTGGCGACGGTTCAGCAGCCGATATACGATTCCATGTCGTATCTCGATGGCCTTCATCGCACCATGTCGCTGACCCGCAGCGAGGGATGGCTCAAAGGTGTTGAAGCTGCGACCAGACACAATACCGTCTGCCTTCCCTATCTATTTTCCATTCCACTGGCCTGGTTGTTTGCACCTGCTCGCTGGATTGGAACGCTATTTCAGACTTGCTGGCTTTTGATTTTTCTTTTTTCGATCGACCGGATGTTGGTTCGTTTGCAGCGGCGAATCGGAGGACGCACACTGGCCTTGGCTTCTTTTAGTGCGTTGGCAGTTACCTGGTTTAGTAATGGAGGGCTTGGTGATTTTCGGATGGACCTATCGCTGATGCTGGGCTATGGGTCGGCAGTTACCTTGCTGATCCTGGGAATCCAGAGTGCATTTGAGCAGACGCCTGATCGCCAATCCAATCGGCATTGGCAATCGAGCTGGCTTTTTTTAGGCGCTGTTTTAGGGGGCATTTGTCTAGTGCGAGCCACCGCTCCGGTTTACCTGATACTTGCGATTGCTCCCGTGTTGTTGGGGATGGGATTAGTGTCGCGTCGAGTCAATAACGTCCGGGCCGCGAATCAGATAGCCTGGGGAGCGATTATCTCGGCTGGAGTGGCAACACTGATGGGGGCTTGGTTTTATCTGATGAATTTCGAATACCTAAAGTACTACTATTTGGTTTGGAATACCGATGCCAATGCGAAATTGCCGCTGAATGAATCGATTGCTCATCTTCAAATGGTCTATCGGCAGATTGGAGTGCCAGCTTTCATGTTGGGGGTCGTTGTCATGGGGATCGCCGTTAAGCAGAGAATCGCCGTTAATCAGAGGTTGATCGACTTGAAAGGCTGGATGGATTTCGGCCAGATCAACAGGCGAAACGTGCAGATTGTGATGTGGGTCGGTCTGTGGTGTTCCCTTGTGCCTGTTTCGATGTTGGTGATCGGTGGAGCTGGAATGAATCCATTTGTTTCCATGCCCACGACCAGTTCGCTTTTTATATTGTGGGCCGTTTTGGTGTCTGCCATCATCGATCGATCCCCTCCCATGACACGAATGCTGGTTTCGATAATGGTGGTTCTGGCCATTGGGGGGGGATTTGCCAGAGGCGTGAAAAAACATGTTTGGCCCAATGATCAGTTCATGGCGGCCCATCATCTGGCAATCGAAAATATGATTGCGGATGCTGACGTGAATCAGCTCAAGCACATTCGCTTTGGTAGTTTGGCATTAACCGATGTCCATACCGATTCTCTCTGGTCGGCAATTCAGTTTGATCGCACAGACTTCAAATTTCAGGGGATTGAAGCTTGGCGCGGGGAGATACGATTCGAACCGAGTCGTTTGTTAATGCTCCCCCCAACGGGGGACAGGCAAAATGTACCGGGGGATAGTGATTTAGAGAAACGAACTTGGCTGGTGCGCCAAACGGGCTCAAAATTTGACTATCTGATTTTGCCCGATGCCCCGACCGCAATTCGAATCCATCAATTGCCCTCCTCCGATGTGATCAATCAACATCTAATTGAGTTGAGACAGATGTTGATCGCCCATTGCCGATTGAAACGCGTCGCAAGCTTGACCTCGCCCACAAGCGACCACTATTACGAACTTTATCGCGTCGAATAGACAGGCGGTGGTCAGGTATTGTGTGTCTCTTCTCCAGCGTCATTTTCTTCAGAGTCAACTTCTTCGTCATTGACGCGGTCGACTAAACGGCGGTAGCTGCGTTCCGTTTTTTTCATCGCTTGCTTTAAGCCCGCCGCTTGCGGTTCGGTCGATGCTAATTCCATAATCGGCTCCAACCAAGTTTGCAAGATGCTGAACTGGTTGCGGATTACCTCCAAAAAGATCGGTGGGATGCGATTGACGACTTGAATTTGAGTTTTGCGATTGCGGCTGGACAATTCATCCAATTTGGCTTGGCTGGCTTGGTTGGCTTGACCTGCTTCCCAGGCCGATCCCATTTGCTCCAGTCGCTGATTGACGCGGGCCAATTCCGCCACAATCTGAGAAACTTCCTTCAAAGTCGCTGATTGGAAGACTTGATGTTGATCCTGATTCTGATTTTCAACTAATTCCTTCACACCGCGAGCTACCGCCGAACGGATTTGCTGCAACCCCTCCCCAAAGGTCGTCAGTTGAGCCAGCAGTTGGCCAATCTGACTGCTGTCGTCGACCGAGCCCAACAGCAAGTTCCGCTGGAAGGTACGTTTGATCTCGTTCCATCGCTCGAGACTTTCCCCCGACAAAGTCCCCATCAGTTCATCCAATTTCAACAAATTCCCTTCGGCGTCGGAGCCTAAGGTTTGAGCCTGATTCTGGTAATGGGAGCGAACAAGTTGATCGAGCTCCTGGTCATTCATCAGCGGAGACAACTTCTCCGCAATTTTGTTCATGTCGCGATAGGACCCCTGCAGTTTGAAGGCGGGTTCGGTGCGATATTCGTCCGACTGTGCGGCCGATCGAATGTACTCACGATTGACAGCCAAGATCGTTTCCCTGGCTTGCAACATTTTCTTCATAACTGAGACAAATTCATTGATCTCTTCGATCGAGAAGTTGCCGTCCAGCGTCACGGTGGCATCCTCTGGATGCTGAGCCATGGTGATGATGCGATGGATGTCAGTCTGAGACCTTGCATTGAGCCGGCTGAGTGTCGGATTGGAGGTCAACGCGTTTTCGATGTAGCTCAATTCGAAGGCCTGACGATTATCTCCAATCACATCTCCCAAATTGTACGTGTCTGAGCGACTGGCTAACATGTCTGGAATTTGGAACTTGTCTCCCGATTCGGTGTAGGGGTTACCCGCCATAACGACCGCCACCTTGCGGCCACGCAGGTCATAGGTCTTTGTTTGCCCGCGAAATACACCTTCAATGCGTCGAGTCGAGTCGCACAAAGGAATGAATTTTTGCAAAAATTCGGGATGACAATGCTGAATGTCATCGACGTAAATCATGACATTGTCGCCCATCTCCAGCGCCAAGTTCAATTTCTGAACCTCTTCGCGAGCACTGGCATTGGGTGCATCGGCCGGATCGAGCGAAGTGACCCCATGCCCCAAAGCAGGGCCGCTGATCTTGACAAACGTGATGCCCAATCGGTCCGCCACGTATTCCATTAACGTTGTCTTGCCGTATCCTGGAGGTGAGATCAGCAACAACATTCCATTCAAGTCGGTGCGTTTATCTTCACCCACCACGCCGACTTGTTTCGCCAGATTGGCTCCAATTAGCGGTAGATAGGAATCGTTGATCAAACGGTTGCGAACGAAGGAACTGAGCACTCGGGTTTGGAACTCTTCCAATCGGAGCTCACTGCGGCGTTGATCGGCCACTTTCTTCTTCAAATGAGAGAATGTTTCAAACGCGGGAACCACTCGCTGCTGGAATCGACTTAACCGATTGACAAATTCATGGTAATCTAGCCGATAGGTTTTTCCTTGCAGCAAGGGATGATCACCCAGTAGTCCAGTGATCGCTACGACCGACGAAGTTTCACCGACCGAACTCTCCGTACTTGTTGAAAACGACGATGGCCGATCGTGGTCGTTGATTGTCGCAAATATTTTTAGTTGCAGCAACAGAACCGACTCGTCGATGTACTCTTGCGGTCGATCATCGACGACCTTGGCGTCCGCGGCAACGGACGCGAGAGCACCAGCTTTCTGTTCGGAATCCAACGGTGAATCAACCGCCGAAGTTGCTACGACCGATGGGAATCGCTTGCCGATCGAGGCGGAAATCCACTCGCGAATCAATCGATATTGATCGACGATCGAGAGTGTGTTGCTGCGGATCGATTCCACGAATTCGTCAAAAGCATTTCTGTCTGTCAGTTGCCGTTGGAAATCCGTCACCATCTCCGCGGCTTTCTTGCTCCCCACCCATTCGGACGGTGAGGCCGTCAGTTGATCAAACAAATAATCAGCGGCTTGATCCGATGTTCCATCCCATTCAAGGTTTTCTGCTTGCAGAAACATTTCGATTTGTTGGCTCAATCGATCTACGAACTGCTGGCGTTGGTGCAGATGCCCAAATAGAGATTGAGCCCTCCCCAAACTGGTTAACTTCGACTTCCAAAATTGATATTGCTCGGCTTGCCGCTGCTGCAATTGATACCAAAATAGAGTCGCCAACGCGCGGTGGGAACTGGCGTGTTTCAGCAACCCCAGACGAGTATCCAACACTAATAACTGTTTGAGAATTTTGGCTGTATCTCGATCGTGGACACCTTTGATGTACCCTTCGCTGTAACGATTGGCCATGAATTTTTGAATAGGGGCGATCAAGTCCGCCTGTTTGGGCGGCGCGACTTTGGGTATTCCCTTTTGGGTAGTACCCGTGACGGGAATGATCGATTCCAGTTGTTGCTGTTGCTTGATTTGTTGCAGCATCAACCAAGCCAAATATTCAGCCCGGTAGACCTCTCGATTTTCGGAAATTAACGATTGATCCCAGACCGATCGATTTTCCAACAATTGAGGATCGTCGACCTTTTCAAAGTAATTGGTGCCGCTGAGGTGGAAATAGTATTCCCCCTGTTTCTGGATCATGGTCAGATCGAGCGGTTGTGTATTGACCGAGAATTGGTGCCGTCCAAACTTGATGATGTTTTGGCCATCGACATACAGATCCTGCTTGTCCCGCAGTTGTCGAACGGCATCTTCGCGGATCGTTTTTAACTGGCTTTGGATATCATCAATCTTGACCGACTCATCCAGTTGCTGCAGTTGCCCGATCAGTTCGCGAATTTTTTCGATCATCAAGTCGGAGGCGAAATAACTGTTGATCTCGTCGACCGATTTGAAAT
>JBGTHU010000828.1:0-3036 GCA_041745975.1 Mariniblastus sp. | reverse complement strand
TCACCGCCTCACAAGATGACCTTGGAGGATTTCATTGATCGGGCCTCCTCGCTGGGGGTCGATGGGGTCTCCCTTGAGTCCTGCTTCGTCGAACAGCGAGATGATGTTGGTTATATGACCGCAGTGCGGGAACGACTGGATCAATATGGGCTGGACCGAGTTTGGGCTTGGGGGCACCCCGACGGATTGGAAGGGGGGAAAAACCGTGACGAGTTCCAACAGATGCTTCATGCGTTTGGCCAAGCCAATACAATTGGAGCCGATGTCATGCGGATCGTCGGATCATCCTTCACGTTTCGTTTTGAAAACCACCAAGAGCAAATCGATCGTTTGGTTGCCATGCTCAACCAGGCTGTGCCGATTGCCCGAGATCATGGAGTAAAAATGGCAATCGAAAATCATATCGATTTTACCGCCGACGAGTGCTTGCAATTGCTTGACCGTGTTGGCTCCGATTGGTTGGGGATCAACTTCGACACCGGAAACTTTGCTCGCCTGTTGGATGATCCAGTGCAAGGCATGCAGAAGCTGGCCCCTTACGTGTTGTCAACCCATATCAAGGACTTGAAGATTGCGGCGCCGCATCGAGCGGTCAATGATTGGTGTTTCTTCGCCTGCACTCCGGTGGGAGATGGTTTTATTGACAATCTGGCGTTGGCTCGTCTGCTGCGAGACGCGGGCTATCGCGGTTTTCTGGCGGTTGAGATAGATTATCTTCATCCAGACTACCACGGGGACGAAGACGCGGCGGTGGTTCAAAGCGTCGCGGCTTTGCGTGATATTGCCCAACGCGCCGCAGCGGCGGCCGAGTGATTTTAATTTCCAACATGGGTTTAAACAATTTGACAGAAAGCATGCCATGCCCGATACAAAAGCTCGGCTTACTCCCATTTATTTTAAATCTGGAGCCGCCGACGATTTTCGACAACAGATTCAAACCCTTCAGCAGCTGCTGACCGATGACGCCACATTTCTCGAACCGGTCAAGCTAGGCGATCCCTTACCCGAATGTGAGGCGGTGATTTTTCCGCAGCTTTTGGGAGATGCTTTTCAACAAGTCGAATTGTTGCGGGCGATCGAAAAACCACGTTTGATCATCACATCCGAGTTCGGCACGATGTCGATGTGGGATTGGGAGTTGATCGACTACTTGCGTAATGAGGGGGTGGCCACAATTGCTCCCTATCAACTCGAACAAACAAGATTGGTCTGTCGCGCATTGGCGACTCGCCGCAGTCTGTGCGAGGCCACATTTCTGGTCTTTCAAGATGATCCTGGCGAAGGGGCACAGGCGGCCATTTTCAAACGCTTTTATTGGTGGGAGACCGAATGTACGGAACGCCTTAAACAAAAATTTGGTGTGAATGTCCGCCAATCAAGCTATCGCGAATTGGCCGCCCGGGCGATGGCAATTTCAGATGAACAAGCGGATGCGGCAGGCCGCTCACGTCAGATCGCCAGCGGTTCCTTGCCCCAATTGGCGATCCGCAGCGCACTCAAGTTATACTTGGCCTTGAAAGAACAAGTCGATGCCACTCCCAACGTTTCGGCCGTGGGAATCAATTGCTTAAACGAGTCCCACTTCAGCGACACCACCCCCTGCCTGGCTTGGGATTGGCTGTTCGAGGAGCGACATTTGATCTGGGGCTGTGAAGCCGACACCGTGGCGATGGTCACTAAAGCAATCCTTTACGGCGCGCTCCGCGCCCCGGTGATGATGACCAACCTTTACCCATTTCTGATGGGGGAGGCGGCGCTGAAGCATGAGCGAATTGACGCGTTTCCACAAGTATCCGGTAACCCCGACAACCATGTACTGGTTGCCCATTGTGGCTATATGGGAGTCATTCCCCGCGCTTTTTCTACCCGTTGGTCACTCGAACCGAAAGTGCTGGCCATTGTCAACGACAACGCAGCCGTGATCGATGCCGATCTTCCGATCGGTCAAATCACGTTGGCAAAGCTGCACGCTTCCATGGATCGGATGACGGTTAGTGAAGGGACTCTGAAGGGATATGCGAAATTTCCTGGATCGGATTGTCTGAACGGAGGAATCATTGAGATCGCGGATGGCCCGCGATTGATGCGGAATCTGGCCTCTCACCATTACATCCTGCTCGTGGGGCATCATGCCGAGGCCATTCGATGGATCGGATCGATTTTCGGATTTGAGGTCGATCGAATATAAGAAATAGATACCAAAATAATACCAATACGAAAGGTAACCCCTATGAAAGACCGGCTCAACGTGGCCATGGTTGGCTACAAGTTTATGGGCAAAGCTCATAGTCATGCTTGGCGAAATGCTCCTCTATTTTTTAAACTGCCTGTAAAACCTCATCTGGCAATTGTCTGTGGTCGAAACGAAGAACCTTTGCGGGAATTTACTGAACATTGGGGTTGGGAAAACTTTACGACGGACTGGCGACAAGCCGTGATGCGAGAGGATGTCGATGTCGTTGATATCTGCACTCCCTCGTATCTGCATTTCGATGTCGCCATGGCCGCCATCGAGGCCGGTAAAGCAATTTTTTGCGAGAAACCATTGTGCATCTCGTTGGCCGAGGCACAACAGTTGGTAGCTGCTGTAAGAAAACGAGGCGTGTTGCACTATCTGAACCACAACTACCGTCGCTGCCCGGCGGTGGCCTATGCAAAATACTTGATCGATAGCGGCCGTATTGGAAAACCGTATCACTGGCGGAGTTGCTACCTGCAAGACTGGATCATGGATCCCGAATTCCCCTTGACTTGGCACTTACGAAAAGAGACCGCTGGCTCGGGCGTGCACGCAGATTTGAACAGCCACAGCGTTGACCTGGCTCGATATTTGGTGGGCGATATCGTATCGGTGCAAGCCAAAATGACGACCTTTATCAAACAGCGACCGATTGTGGAATCGGCGTCCACCTTCAACGCGGCTAACAGTAATTCGACAGCGAAACCAACTGAAATGGGAGAGGTTGACGTTGACGATTTAGCGATGATGCACGTCGAGTTTGAAAATGGTGCCGTCGGCGCCTTTGAAGCTTCACG
>JBGTHU010000827.1:0-2666 GCA_041745975.1 Mariniblastus sp. | reverse complement strand
GGTCAATGGGCGGCCCCTCTATTAATCATCGGTGTCTACAACAAGCTCGTAAAAGTTGGCGGCTCTGATCGAACCGAACACTCATAATAGATCGCAGAGCCTACGACTGAATGAGGGGAAGTAATAAGTTGCGACCCCTTTTTTCTCCCTTTACTCCAAATATTTCCTTTATGGAAGTGACGTCATGCCGGAGTCTCTGCCCAACAAGCGAAAGTGGCTGGGTTATGCGGTTGTGGTCGCGAGTCTGTTGATCACTTTCATGCTCTGGCTGGGGGGGATGTGGTGGGCGGAAGATCTGTATGATAACCCTTGGAAATACCCGGCCAAAATCGGCAGCCATGGCACGTTGATCTTGATCTGCTGGGCTTTTATCTTGGCGACTCGTTTTCGTGCTGTGGAGAGTTTATTCGGGGGACTTGATAAAGTTTATCTCGCACACCGACGGATCGGCGAGTGCGCGTTTTTCCTGATTTTTCTACACCCGATATTTTTGGCCGTGGCCAATGCCGAATCGGTTAGCGGATTTTTTCGATATCTATGGTTTTCCGGAAATTGGGTTCGCAACACCGGGTTGATCGCGTTACTGGCGTTCATCGTGCTGGTAGTCCTGTCAATTTACGTGAAAATCGCCTACCATCGCTGGAAGCGGACGCACAATCTTTTTGGAGTTCTGCTGATTCTGATCGTGATCCATACGGTACTTGCCGGAGGAGAAATCATGCGCTATCCGGTGTTGACGGTGTGGCACGGTTCATGGGTGGCGGTCGCACTGGCCGCCTATAGTTACATCCGCTTTTTCTACCGCTATATCGGCCCGCAATACGATTATCAGACAAAGATGGTTCGCGCCGTCGGCAATGCAATCACTGAGATCTATTTAGAACCTGTCGGACGGCCGTTGCGGCCGGGACCGGGACAGTTTGTCTACATCTCGATCGATGGAGACGCCGTGAGCAAGGAGCCGCATCCGTTCAGCCTGTCAAGTGCCCCCGAAGAACAGCACCTGCGGCTCTCCATCAAGCGGCTGGGCGATTGGACCCAGGATGTGTCACAGATCGCAGTGGGAAAACCGACCCGGATTTGGGGGCCATACGGTCACTTTAGCAAGGCGCTATTGGCTCGGCCTGATCTGCCTGCAGTGATGATCGGCGGCGGTATCGGGATCACCCCCTTTCTCAGCATTGTCGGGTCGGAGGCATTCGCGGGACGACTGGGGAAAACCAATCTGATCTACTCGGTTCCCCATGAAGCGGCGGCGGTCTACCGCGCGGAGTTACTGGAGCGCTGTCGCACGCTGCCTCAGCTTACGTTCAAACAGCACTATTCTGATGCAGAAGGTTTTATTGACTTGAGTTATCTTGCGAGCACCCTGAATCGTCCCCTCTTCGAACACCTTTTCATGATCTGCGGACCGCCGCCCATGCTCGCTGCGTTGCGATCCATACTCCTCGACGCCAAGGTGACAGACAGGCAGATCGTCATGGAAGATTTTGAGATTCGTTGATTTTGAGATTCGTTGAAACCCAGTGGTTTGGAAGGTCATCCGAATTCGACAATTGAAACCGCCGTTGCTTGACTCAACCGTTCGTCAATAAATTCCAGAGCAGATCACGGCGATTGTTCGATTGGTTTCAACGGCGATTCGGCGGGTCCGGCGATCACTTCACCCGTGGCATAGAAACGTGACCCGTGACAGGGGCAATCCCAGCTGTTTGCCGCTTGGTTCCACTGCACAATGCAACCCAAATGGGGACAGACAGCAGACAACTTAGTGGCTTGCCCTGCGGCGTTTCGGTAGGCGGCAACCCGCTGGCCATCGAGTTTTAAAATTTTGCCTTGACATGGTTTTAGGCTATGTAAATCGTGCCCTTCGCTGGCCTTTAGCCGATCTTTGACCAAATAATAAGGATAGTCGATGTTTTCAGTTAGGTAGTTCCAAATCCCTCCCTGTACTTGGATGCGACAGGCGTCGAATAAATCACTCCACGGATTTTTGCGTCCTACGATAGCATCCCGAATTAGCATTCCAGCCAGCGTCCCGAAGGTAATTCCATTGCCCGAGAATCCTGTGGCCACGAACTGACGCTCGACAGTCTGCCCGATCAATGGTAGCCCGTCGTGGCTTTCAATGACTTGCCCTGACCAGCGGCGATCGACCTGGGCTGAAGGTAGAAAGCGATGAAGTGCTCTTTCCAAGTCTGCAAAAAAGTCCAGGTTCTGATCGGCCTGACCGGTCTTGTGATCCTTCCCTCCGAATATCGCGTAGTCTTCCCCTTGCCCTTGATCGACACGGAGGTAGTAGTAGGGCTGGCTGGAATCCCAAAAGGTCGCATAGGGAGCAGTGTTGGGGGGAATCTTGGCCCCAATGACATAACTTGTGTAGGGGGCAAGTTTGGTTTGGAACACTGTGGCACTGGCCACATTGCTTAGGCCCATCAACGGCACATCTGTAGCGATGACGACTTGCTGACAGCTGATCACATGCTGATTGGCAGTGACCTGCACGACATCTTTCTGGCTGCCGTTAAAGTCACCCGCTTCGGTCATTTCAAAAACATGACTGCCATCCCCTGGAATTCGGGTCACCAATTCGGCCAAGTACATCAGCGGATGAAATTTGGCCTGATTGTCGAATCGGATTCCTGCTCTCTCAAAAACGGGCACCC
>JBGTHU010000826.1:0-4334 GCA_041745975.1 Mariniblastus sp. | reverse complement strand
CGTATCCTCGTCATACCAAGAGCTGGGCAAATTCCGAGCCGCCTCGACTTTGATTGAAACGGACCACAGACCGCGATCCGTCCGGCCAAATTCTTCCCGCAGCCAACTCAGAACCTCAGATTTCCACTTGGGTGAACGAATAATCGGGTTGAAGCCCCCTTCGGTGGAGAAATACCAATTGCATAGAACGATTTGTTCGGTGGTGTCGGCGATTAACTTGGTCGCTCGATCCGTTAACTCGTTTTTCAAGATGTGCAGGGCAACGTTCTCTTTAATTAAGAGTTTCTGCCTGACCCAGCGAACTCGGTCTGACTCAATCGCTTGGATTCGGAGCTTGCCGGACGTGTCTACCCGACAGAGATTGAAACCGTGGGCACCTAACTCTTTGGAGTGGCGACTCTGAGGAGTACCCGGATAGGCAATGAGGGTCTCGGTTTGTTCGATTTTGGCAAATTTATGCTTTCCTCCCAAGGCCCAATAATGAATACTGGTTCCCGTGATGGTCGATTGATCAAATTCACCATGTGCCAAAACAATATTGAAATGCTGCGAGTCCGGTGCGGCAAAATTTTCGGCGTTTCGACGCTTGCTTTCATAGCCACTGCCGATAATGCGAGCAATTACATGACCGTCACGACGATGCGGGATAACTTCTACCAAGCCACTGGCAAACGTTACCACATTTTCCGGTAACTCGATCGCCCCCGGCCAACGCTCGGGATGATCGGCTTGACCGCCGCACCAGTAAATGGCAATTCCTTTTTCATTTAATCGTTGGAATTGATTCAGCAAAAAAGCAGCGGCGCGAGCGTTGCCAGCTTCCGAATCGTAAAGATCTCCAGCCAGCAAAACAAAATCGACTCGTTCACTGATGGCAAAATCAAAAACTTTTTGAGCCGCCAGATAAGGTGCGTTGGCCAGTGCGTGAGTTAAATGATTGGGAATTTCCGGTAGTCCACTGATCGGTTGATCCAAATGGAAATCAGCCGCGTGGATAAACTTAAAAGAATCGCTCACCTCAGACCTCCTTGCTCAACGATTGCGAATGATGGCCGCCCCTATGGCGATCCGGCTCTTCCGGATTTCGTTTTAATACTCGTGATTAATACCACTGGAATGGCAGCATTCCCATGCCAGCTAATTCGAACTACTATTTAAAAGTTTAACGAAACTAACCGATATCTCCTAGATCAATCATTCTGCCTATTTGTTTCGAGTGGAAACCTGCCTCGTTGGATTGCTAGCATGCCTTTCTCAAATTAGAATCCGGTGGTGTTTTGCGCCCAGCGAAGTGTGGCGAAAAATGTTAGAAAAACGAGTAAATTGACCTGTTCTCTTCGGAAAACAAACATTATCCTGCCAAACTATTTCTCGAATACATTGTTAGAATTATCGATATGAATAAAACTTGTCTGTATGTAGCCGTAGGGGCGATTGTTTGGAATGCTGCCGGAATTGCTGCCAGTCTGGCCCAAGGGGATCTACGAAATCGCCTGCCGACGTCACAAGAATATATTCGATCGGCCTCACCACTGCCCGATGGGGGAACCATTGTCAGTCAATCCGATCGCGGCGGTAATATTCAGACCGTGACCATGATCGCTTCGCTGCCAATCGCCAATCAGACTCCCGCCGCCGGTTTTCAATCATACAATGGACCCCAACAGATAAATGGAGTGCCGTTGACAACGAACTACCCTGCCGCAGGGTTGGGTAGGGTGACTGGTGGAAGTTACGTTTATCCGGCGGCCAGCAACCAACCCACGAACACATTAGGTTTTGAGCCGATAGGTAACCGCCCAGGCATTTTTCAGGGGAATCGTCAAGTCATTCCAACAACGTATTCAGAAACACCACCCAATTGGAACGGACAACCAACATTGTTTGCCCCCGCGAATCCTACGTTCCCTTCATCTTCTTCGTTTCCCGCGTCCCCTTTCCAAACAAGCAATCGGGTGCAATATGCTCCCTTGATCAGTTTGAGAAACTTACCACCGGGAACCTATGTTGGCCAAGGGATCATTGGCCAACCCAAGGCATACGTTGACGGCGAACCGGTTCGGAATTTGTTGCGATACATCTTTCCATAGGGATTGTGTCGCACTCATGATTCATCAGTTTCGTCTTGGCGAAATTTAATCATCGTGATTTGATTGCCTCGTCCATTGTGGGAGACCGCGTCCATAAATGAATTGATCAGAAACAAGCCGCGACCGCTGACCCGATGCAAATTTTCATCATCGGTCGGATCGATCACTGTCGAGGGGTCAAAGCCTTGACCATCATCAGAAATTTGCACGCAAAGATGTTGCTCGGAGAATTCAGCTTCGATTCGTACTCGGCGATGACAATAAGGAGAGCTTGACTTCCGTTCAGCAATCAATTGGTAGTAACGGTCTTCCTCTTCACTTTCTCTCAAACAGGAATCGACTTCCAGGTTTCCATGCTGCATCGCATTGGTAATCGCTTCATCTAAGGCCATGCCGATTTGCAAGCGATCTCGGTCAGACCACTTGGGTAAATTTTGTTGCAAATGTTCGATAGTTGGCCCAATAAAACTCATCTCGTTTTCCAGCACAAACGCTACCGACTTGGCTGGTGGGTGAATCTTGAGGTCGCGATCAAATTTCATATGAGCGACCAAATTCAAGACTTGCTCGATTGTTGGCATTAAATCGGCATCCAGTGAGCTTTTAGGGGCAAAGCTGGCCGCACCTTGGCGGAGGGCTTGTACCGCGATTTCCTCACTTCCTTGGCTGGTTACCAAAATTACCGGTATATGCCAGAACTGTTCTCGCACAAACTGCACCAATTGCAATCCGTCGAGTTCCGGCATCTGCAAGTCCGTAATTATCAGATCGGGCTCTACATTTTCATCATGTTGACTATTGGCCGAACGCTGCAAGAGTTCGACGGCTTGCTGGCCGTCTTCGGCAAATTGGAGTTGCCAGCTGGGATTGCGAGATAAAATCGCCTTCAATAAGTGACGATCAACAGCGGAATCATCTACAACCAAAATTTTAGCCACTAGTTTCCTCTCTAAATGTTTCTGCCGTCACGATTCCAAGAATTCAGTATCGAAAACCTCAATGTTATTCGATATTTCAATTTTTGTCCGCATTCGAAACAAAGTCAACCGTGGCCTTTTAATAATCGGATTACTGGACTGATCAATAAACTGAATTTGGGTATCAAAAGCAGGAAGCTATTTTTGGCCACATCAAGATTCGGCGATATTTCGCGGAGAGTGTTTTACAACGCTCCAAATCAGAGCGTGTCGACTCGAAGGATCACGCGACCATCAAAATACCGTCGCCTCAGAGCGAAACCTGGAGCAACTGAACGCCAATCGGTATACCCTCTCAAAGCCAATCGTTCCCCTGAGCCGATTGTCTTATTCCAATTTCAAACTTCCCATCACTTCCCGCTTACTGATCTCGTCTGCCAAAACGGCGGCTTCCACCATTGGTTTGTGAGGAACGGGTCTCTGACGAAGAGACGCCTGCCGAGCGTCCGGAGGATCGTTCCGAAGATTCGGTCGAATCGGCTGCGTTTTCCTTTTCATCGGCGGGGTCGGGGTCGATGCCGGCAATAGTGATTGTCTCCGTTCGAACTGGATTAGTAAACGGAGTTCCGGGGGTGAGCGTCAAGATTCTATTTCCGGCCTGAAAAACCACTTCATTGTGATTGATCGCGTTGACGATCCATGTCTGTCCCTCCAAGTTAAATGAATCTCCTTCCACCAGAGAAAAACGTTGGCCAGTGGTTCGCACGGAGATATTGACTTGCCACACGCCAGCGGTATCTCGCATGATACTGGTAATGCGAGTCTCTGCAAAATGAGTGAAGCGGCGGACTACATTGATCACAAAATCTTTGGTCGGTGGCTCTTCGTCGGCTTGTTCACGACCATCGCTGACGCTGATCAAAAACTCATATTCACCGACATCTAATCCGGGGACCAACAAGATCCGTTTTCTGGGGTCATCATCGACTTCGACCAATTCAGCGCCCTCAATTCCTTCCAACAGCTCGAACGTCATTTCGTCATCTTGATCTTCGTCTCGACCTTCGATCGAAATCTCAATGGTGCGGTCTGGTGGATACGATCTTTCCAGATCGACAATTAAACTGGGCTTGCGATTCGGTTTGTCTTCAAACACGATTTCAAATTCGGCAACATCTTCTTTGGCTGGAAATCCATTGTCTTTAGCAGAAATGGTGACTTTGTAGGTGCCAGCGGGTTGCCCTGGTATACTCAAAAATGCCTGTCGTGAATCCCTACCAGGTTCGATTGCGGCACCTTCGATTTCGGAATTGACCAATTCGATTTC